>JANNYL010000695.1:0-21978 GCA_031410075.1 Flavobacteriales bacterium | reverse complement strand
GGTACGGTGACCATGGGCACAGCGGACGAAGCACAATTCACGCGACTGAACGATGTTGGTGAGCAGGTTTTTGAGCGCGTGGCGCGCATGCCGTTCTGGGAGGAGTACGGAGAAGAGATCATCAGTGACATTGCCGATATCAAGAACCTTGGCAGCGACCTGGGCGGCGCGATCACAGCCGGCAAATTCTTGGCGCGATTCACCACGCGCCCACTCATACACCTCGACATCGCCGGGCCATCGTTCCTGAACAAACGTGACCATTATCGGGTGAAAGGCGGCACTGGTGTTGGTGTACGATTGTTTTACGAATTCATCAAACGTCGCGCATCCGCTCGCTAGGGGCGACGTGTTGTAGTCCTGTATTCGATCATGAACGAAACAAGAACGCCCCGCGTGGGCATCAGTTGTGGTGACCTGAACGGGGTCGGGTTGGAAGTGGTCCTGAAGACCTTCGAAGACAACCGAATGTTGCAGGACATGACCGCCGTTCTATACTGCGGCGTGAAGAGCGTAAGCCATCACCGAAAGGCACTTGGGTTGGATGAGGTGCAGTTCCACGGAGTGCAGAACGCGAACGATTCGGTTCCTAGAAAATTGAATGTGGTTGATCTGTGGGAAGATGAGTTGCCAATAGAACTGGGCAAGCCCAGCGGCCCATTGAGCACCTTCACCATACAGAGCCTGGAAGCCGCCGCGCAGGACCTCGGCCAAGGAAAAGTGGATGTGCTGATCACGGCGCCGATCGACAAGAACAGCATGCAAGCCGCGGGCTTCGAGTTCCCGGGCCACACGGAGTACCTCGCGCACATGGCGGGTGGCGATTCACCGGTGCTGATGATACTGGTAGCCGAGAATTTGCGTGTAGCGCTTGTTACCGGCCATTTACCGATCAAGGAAGTTGCCGAGGCGATCACCGTGGATCGTATCCTTTCGAAGGCCCGGTTGTTCCATTCATCCCTACAACGTGATTTCGGTATCCTCACACCGCGCATCGCACTTCTTGGATTGAATCCGCACGCAGGTGATGGCGGAACGCTTGGAAGCGAAGACCGTGATCGAATACTGCCGACAGTGCGCAAACTGAACGAAGAAGGCATTTCCGCCATGGGCCCGTACCCGGCTGATGGTTTCTTCGGAAGCGGAGGTTACAAGCAGTTCGATGGTGTGCTGGCCATGTACCATGACCAAGGCTTGGCGCCCTTCAAAGCACTAAGCTTCGGTAAAGGCGTGAATTACACAGCTGGCTTGCCGGTTGTGCGCACTAGCCCCGATCACGGCACCGGCCTCGATATCGCTGGGCAAGGCGTTGCTGACGAAAGCAGTTTTCGCCATGCAGTGTGGCTCGCACTCGACATTCTCAAACAACGTGAGCGCTTCAAGTTGATCAACGCGAACCCGTTGCAGCCGCAAAAGAAAGAGAGGGGAGGGGAGTAGCGTAGTGGTCAGTCTCTCTAATGATCACGTCGAAGCGGTACAGCGTGAGGTTGTCGACCACTTCCAACTGGGATAGTCGCAGTCGCTTCGTTGCAAGGATCAGTTGAAGCGGGCCATCAGGTGTCTTGGTCAGCGCCCGCTGATAGGGATGGTCGTTGACCAAAAGCAACAACCCATCGAAGCCGGAAATGTGGCCCAGGTAATCGTCCAAGCGCATAAGCCCTTGATGGGCATCGGCATCATCGGGAAGGAAGACGATGGAACTCGGACGGACCTTTGAACGGAAGGCCACGTTGTAAGTCTCCTGCCAACCGAAGAAGTCCAGGACAAGCAAACGGCGATCAGCGTGGTGCGCGTTCACCACACGCAGCAACCGGTCCGGCAGGTCCGTATCGAGTTTCGGAACTGGAGCCAGTTCGTGGAGTGTGTACTCGCGAATATGCGCACATGCAGCATCGGTCGAAGAACCCGGCTTGGCCATCGCCGACCACCACGGGCCGGAGAATACACGCGACGCAAGTAGACTTGAAGCACAGATCGTGATCGCCATGAGGGAGGCCCCAAGGCGTGACCGGACCAATGCGAACCCCGCGATGAGGAATGGAATGAACAGCAGGACAAGGGTCATAGTGAACCGATGCTGCAGCAACAGTTCAGCGTGGCGGGCCTTCTGTGCCATGATGCACAGGAACGCGGGGAGGAGTATGAACCACAACCAATGAAGTCTGGTTCCGGTTCTCTTCATGAACGAAGTTGTACACCCCGTCAGTCCCAGTACCAGAGCGAGCGGAGAAACCGTCAACAGCAAAGAGAGCGGGAAGAAAAGTGTGCGTAGCCTGAGTTCATGATCCTGGACTTGAACGATAGGTGCTGCCGTTCTCCAATGGACCACTTGTTCCATGCCCCAGAACAAGTTGCCATGATCAAGCTGCCCTGTTACCATCCATGCTGCCGGGAACAACAACGCCGGCAGAAGGAACTGCGCTGATCGTGTCCACGACTTCGCAGTAAAAAGCATAGCAGCCAATAGAACGACCAATGCCCAAGCCTCGTATCGCATTCCGCACGCAATGGTTATCAGCACTCCGCCCAGGACCGCATGGCGATTACCGATCCTAGTGGGATCCTCCATCGCGATGGACACGGAGTTGAACGCGCAGGCAGTAAAGAAAAGGAACGGGATCTCCGAGAGCCCTTGAAGGCTGTTGCGGAAGACCAACGTGTTGAACACGACCACCAGGGTGACCGCGTTGGCGACAACCGTTGTGGAAAAGCGGCGCGCGATACCGTGTACCGGGAACACGAGCGCACTTCCGAGAAGGATGTTCACCAGGACGGATCCGATCTGCCGACTACCGCAGATCAGCGTAGACAGGCCGCTGAGGTATATGTGCAAGGGAGGCCAAACACCATCCCCAGCCCATCCGGGATACTCCATATAGGTCTCCCCGATCAGGGCGCGCGAAACGGCATCGGCATCCACAACCTCTGAGAATGGCCAGGCAAGTAACCGTGCGACCAACGCAACGGTGAACAGAAGGTATGGATCGTATGCGGCCTTCCACCGGTCTGAGATACGCGCAGGTTGCATGCGACGCGGTCAATCCACCAAAGCATATTCGATCTCCGGCAGAGCGCAAACCATGCAGAGCTCACACTTCGTCTTACTGATCCAATGATCGCGTTCGTTGTATGGGAAGCGGTTCACGTATGGTTTCAACTCGATCTTCTGCTTCAAGTGCAGCGAGGCGATCGTCGGATTGGTCAAGAAGTATTTAGCAGCGCGCAGTGGTTGCTTCAGGATGTCCTCGCGCATGATCGGGTAGCGCATGATCAGGCGCACGCACACGATGTCGAGGTTCTTCTCCAGCGCGTCCTCGTCGAACATCTCCACCACCAGGGCGTATCCAGCCGTCATCGCATCGCCACCCCAGACACGCCCGAGCGAGTGTTCCAGCATTCGCGCGGAGGTGGTGATGATCACCCGGCTCTGATCACTGGGCGCGGGATCTTCGCGGAGACGGAACGATCCGCTGTCGCGTTCGATGTTCCACACACATCCTGGAACATCCGTAAAACGCACGGAGAACCGCGCATCACTGAGCACAGGATCTCCATAGAGCTTCGCATTGTGCCCGATCCACCGGAGGCATTCGTTCTTCAGCGCCGGTAGTCGCGCCGTGTCGAACGGTACCACGGTGTTCGCTGCGCGGATCTCGTCCGGGTATTCGTCGTCCAGGAGGTGGTAGAGTCCGCCGTCCTTCAGTTGATCGTGGTAGGGTGAATCTGCGTAGTAGGTCATGCCCGTCATGCGGTCGCCTGGCCACCAAGGGATGTAGCGCGTGCCGTTCAGCGGTCCGAAGTGTTCTTCGTGATAATCCGGTAGACGACGCCGGTCGAACTTCACTTCATTGATCCAGCGGTTGTGGTCTTCGAGCAGCGCGAAACCCGGTGCGAAGGGCAGCACGAGCGTGGGTTTCAGGAAGTCCACGTAGCGGCAGAGGTGATGCGCGAAGTAGTGTTCGCGGATCTGTCCCACCTCGCGGTCGTTTTTTCCCGGATAGCGCACCTGGTTCGGGAAATAGCCAGCACCACTGAAGCCCGTGATCAGGATGTCGATGCGCGGGCAGCGCTTCTTCAGCACCCGCAGGAACATCATTACCACGTTCTCATGGTTGCTGTTCAGCGCATCGTTGATGTTCACGACCACCAACCCTTCGCTCTCGATGATCACGATGCTCTCCAACGAATACGCCAAGTAGGTGATGCGCATATCGGGTCCCACCGCATAGGTGCGCATGGTCACCGCTTCCTCCACCTGTTCGAAGCCGAGGTGCTTCATGTAGCCATCGATGCCCTCACGCCATTGGAACGGGAACCAAACCTTGGCCGACTTGTCCAGGAGTTCTAGCGAGGGCCGGTGCATATGGTCCTCATGACCGTGCGTGAGCAGGATGTGACGTGCGTGCAAGGCCTTCTCTTTGCCCACCGGTTTCGGGTACAGGTACCACTGCCCCTTGAACGCCGGCCCTTGGATCCACGGGTCGAACAGCAAGGTGGTATCGGCGGTGGTGATCAGGAAGCAGCTGTGGCACAGGTAGTCGATGGTCAGCATGACCATCGAACGCGCCGGCCGCGTGATCATTGCCTACCGAGGAACGGGTATCACATGAACCCCAACTCCAACTGCGCCGCCTCGCTCATCAGGGTGATGCTGTTACTCCTATCAAGCCTGTGGTTCCAGCCTAGTGCGACCTTCGACGATTGGATCTTCACCTATGGGGCGTTAGTGTCCACCCAACACTTTTCGAATCCGAAGGTCTACCCAGTGAATCCCAATACTGTACTGCGGTTATCATGCTATCACCCGTGTAATGCGCTGCGAGCTGGCGGACGCCATTGGGCCAATATCCATAGCTCCAGCCTTCATATTTGCCCTCAACATATATAGCTGTCTGGTCCAGGGATTGTCCTCGTACCCAAATCCAAAGTCCCGACTCCTTGCCCTTTTCGTATTGGCCGTGAACAATGCGTCCGTCGTCAAGCGCTTCCGTCGTTGGACCGCCCAAGGTGTCGTTGGTATAGCTGCGTTGAGTCAAGAGACCGTGTTTGTATGTTCTCCAAACACCATGCTTCAGTCCGAGCAAGTAGCACCCTTCGCGGACTATCGTCCCGGAGGAGTCCCATTCTTGGAATAGGCCATGGCGTTTCCCGTTCACATAATCAACCATGTGAAGAACCTGTCCATTTGGAAACTCCGACTCATGATGATAGAACGAGGTGTCTGAGCCATTTGGAAAGGTGTTCTTCCAGTTGTCATGGACATCATCGCCAACGTCAATCCGAGGTTCATTAGAGGTACAAGCAGTCAGGAGCAATAGCAAATTCACAAGGGAGAATTTCATGGCCGAGCTATATGATTCGATCCTACATGAACCCCAGCTCCAACTGCGCCGCCTCGCTCATCATCGTGCGGTCCCATGCAGGCTCGAAGGTGATCTCCACCTTGGCGCTGCTCACGCCTTGCACGCCGGCCACTTTCTGCTCCACTTCGCCGGGCAAGGTTCCTGCCACCGGGCACGCCGGACTGGTCAAGGTCATCTTGATGTAGACACTGGCATCATCGCGGATCACCACATCGTAGATCAGCCCCAGCTCGTAGATGTCCACGGGGATCTCCGGGTCGTAGATGGCCTTGAGCGCATTGATGATGCTCTCCTCCAGGGCCTTTTTTTCGTCGGTGGTCATGGGCGTGGGGAATTACAGATCGCTTCGGTCGAAGACGCCCTCGCGATGACGGAGTGGAGGGGAAAGGAGCGGCGTCGCGCCGCTCCTTTCCCCTCTTGGCAAACCGTCATCGCGAACCCCGTCGCGGGGTGAAGCGATCTGTAAGTCATGACGGTTCTCATGACTTGGAGGAATAGGCGAGGGCATATCGCTTCATCTGATCGAGCATCGCCACCAGCCCGTTGCTGCGGTTCGGGCTCAGGTGCTCGCGCAGGCCGATGGTATCGATGAAGGTGAGCGGCGTTTCCAGGATCTCCTGCGGTGTGCGGTCGTTCAGCACACGCACGAGCAATGCGATGAGGCCCTTGGTGATCATCGCGTCGCTGTCGGCGGTGAAGTGGACAAGGCCATTCTTCTGTTCAGCGTTCAGCCACACACGCGATTGGCAACCGCGCACGATGTTCTCTTCGGTCTTCTTCTCCGGCACGATCAACGGCAGATCCTTGCCCAGCTCGATCAGGTGCTCGTAGCGGTCCTGCCAGTCGTTGAAGAGGGCGAACTCGTCCACCACTTCTTGTTGGGATTGGGTGATCGTCATGCTACTTGTGCTCGACGGAGGCCGATGCTCACGAATGTCAACAAGGACCCTAGCAAAAACGCGATAGCACCGATTCCAAGTTCCAATGAAAGTCTATGCATCTGCGAGACATTGAATTCGCTGAGCAAGGGATAGTAGATTATCCATGAGATGCACAAGCCTATTAGAGTCAGGGCTTGTGCTGCAATCGATATCCAAAGGCATAGTAGTGCTCTTCCACGTTGTCCCCAGAGGATGAACGTGACAATAAGCGAGACGATGGCAGCCGATGCGATAAGGTACGTTGGGAATTGACGTCCAATTTCGTGGAGTGGAACCGCCTCGTAGTAAGGTTCGCCATCGTTGTCCAAGAACCCTTGGCTCCCAAAGTAGAAGCCCTGATCGCCGAAGCGCATGAATGAACCCGTGATTGAATGCAAGCAACACATGATGGCCGCCAATATTAGGAACCGGCCTATCAACGATCTGGGGGTCATACCCGATGTGACCATCGCTCACCTTAGCATTTTGACCGCCTTCGTCACCGCAGCCACCATCGCATCCACCTCCGCGATCGTATTGAAGCATGCGAAGCTCGCCCGTGTGGTTCCGCTCACACCGAAGCGCTCCATCAGCGGCTGGGTGCAGTGGTGGCCCGTGCGCACGGCAATGCCTTGCTGGTCGAGCAGGGTGCCGAGGTCGTAGTGATGCACCCTTTCAATGACGAAGCTGATCACGCCGACCTTCTCTTTCGCCGTGCCGATGATGCGCAGACCGTCGATGGTCAGCAGTTCCTTGGTCGCGTGTTCGAGCAGCGTGCGTTCGTGCGCGGCCATGGCATCGAGGTCGTAGTCCTGCATCCAGCGGATGGCCTCGCCCAGTCCGATGATGCCCGCGATGTGCGGCGTGCCGGCCTCGAACTTGAAGGGCAGCTTCGCCCAAGTGCTTTTCTCCAGCGTGACGGTGTCGATCATCTCACCGCCACCTTGCCACGGGGGCATGCGCTCAAGCAATTCTTCGCGTCCGTAAAGCACACCTGTACCAGTCGGTCCATAGGCCTTGTGTCCACTGAAGGCATACAGGTCACAACCGAGCTTTTGCACATCGATCTTCAAGTGCGGGGCTGCTTGCGCGCCATCCACTACTGTGACGATGCCTTTCTTCTTCGCTTGCGCAATGAGCTTCTTCACCGGATTGATCGTGCCGAGCGTGTTGCTCACGTGGCTGATGGCGAGGATGCGCGTGTGCTCGGAGAACGGTACCTTCTTCAGATCCCACTCTCCGCTGTCTGTGATCGGGATCACTTTAAGCACCGCTCCATGCCGCTCACACGCCAGCTGCCAAGGCACGATATTGCTGTGGTGCTCCATGCCGGAGATCAGCACCTCGTCGCCTTTCTTCAGGAGCAACTGCCCCAGGCTGAATGCCGCGAGGTTCATGCTCGCCGTCGTGCCACTGGTGAAGATGATCTCGTGTGCGTGCTTCGCGTTGATATGCTGACGGACGGTCTCGCGAGCGGCCTCCTGCGCTTCGGTCGCCTTCGTACTCAACATGTGCACACCGCGGTGTACGTTGGCATTGATCGTCGCGTAGTAGGCACTCTCGGCCTTGATCACGCGGCGCGGCTTCTGGCTCGTTGCGGCGTTGTCGAAATACACCAAAGGCTTGCCATGCACCAGCTCCTTCAGGATCGGGAACTGCGCGCGGATCTCCTCGACGTTGAAGACAGACTTTACCGCTGATGTGGAGTTGCTCATGTGTTCATACCGCAAAGGGCGCAAAGAGCGCAAAGGGGATCGCAATGTGAGATGATAGCACGAATACCCAACCCAACGGACATTGCTTTGCGTCCTTAGCGTCCTTTGCGGTAAACTTCGTCATAGCGCTTCGAGCTTCGCGTCGATGAGCATCGCGAGATGCTTCCTCCAATCCTCGTTCGATATACGCTCCATCACATCGGTCATGAACGCGTGCGAGAGCATCTTCCGCGCTTCATTTTCGCTCACGCCACGCGAACGCAGGTAGAACAGGCCTTTCTCGTCGAGCCGGCCGATGGTGCAACCGTGGCTGCACTTCACATCGTCGGCGTAGATCTCCAGTTCGGGCTTGGTGAAGATGCGGGCGTTATCACCTTGCAGGATGTTCGCGTTGCTCTGGTAGGCGCGGGTGCGCTGGGCGTCCTGCTTCACGTAAACCTTGCCGTTGAACACGCCCGTGCCCTTCTCGGCGATGATGCCCTTGTAGAGCTCGTCGCTGGTGCAGTCGGGAACGTCGTGGCCGATGTACGTGTGGTTGTCGCAGTGCGTGGTGCCATTGAGCACGTACACCCCGTTCAGCTCCGCATGAGCCTCGGGACCCGCGAGGGCCACGTTCACTTCGTTGCGGACCAGCGATCCGTTCAGTGTAGTGGTGTCGATGGTGAAGTTGCCTTTCGCCGCGATGGTCACACCATCGAGACCGACGTGTGCAGGTCCGTTGGCCTCGTTCTGCAACAGGTGCAATGTGAGCTTCGCGCCTTCGCCGATCACGCTCTCGCGGATGCCGTTGATGAGCGAGGTGGAGGCATTCCCCTGCGCGATGTGCTCGATGATCACTTCCACATTCGCGCCTTCGTGCAGCATGAACAGATCGCGTGGCTGGATCACTTGACCGCCTCCGGTGGTGATGTGGAGTACGTGGATCGGCTTGCTGGTCTTCGTGCCTTTTGTGGCGAGGATGATCAGGCCGTCGGTGGGTGCCGCAGCGTTCATCGCAGTGAAGAGCCGATCGCCAATGGTCGCGACCTGTCCGTAGTGCGCCTTCACCGGGCCATGCGACAGGTGGTGCTTCAGGCTATCGATGACGATACCCTTGTCGGCTTTCAAGTCATCACTGAGGTCCGCGCGGAAGTGGCCATTGACGAAGACCACACGCGCCGCATCGAAAGGCAGGCGTGCGGGCAGTGTGACGTTTGCAGCGCCTTTCGGTGCCGCATAAGTCTGGTTGAAGAGCTTGGCCACGCGCGTATACTTCCACGCTTCGGACCTGATCGTTGGAACGGGCAACGCGTTCACCTGCGCGAGCGCTTCGGAGGCTCCAGGCCATGAACTGCTTTCCAGCAGCGGAATCAGAGTGGCCTTCGGATCGGTGGCGGTCATCGTGCTCATCACGCGTGCTCCTTCACCCAGTCGTAGCCCTTAGCCTCAAGTTCCAACGCCAGCTCCTTCGGTCCGCTCTTGATGATGCGGCCGTCGGCCATCACGTGCACGAAGTCCGGGATGATGTGATCCAGCAAACGCTGGTAGTGCGTCACGACGATGAACGCATTGTCCTTCGTCCGCAGCTTGTTCACCCCGGCGGATACGATGCGCAGCGCGTCGATGTCCAGGCCACTATCGGTCTCGTCGAGGATGCCGAGCTTGGGTTCGAGCATCGCCATCTGGAAGATCTCGTTGCGCTTCTTTTCGCCACCGCTGAAGCCCACGTTCAAGTTGCGGCTCATCAGGTCGGGATCCATCTCCACCAGCTTGGCGCGTTCGCGCACCAGCGTGAGGAAGTCCTTGCCGCCGAGCTCCGCGAGACCGTTGGCCTTGCGGCATTCGTTCAGCGCGGTGCGCAGGAAGTTCATGTTGCTCACACCGGGGATTTCCACCGGATACTGGTAAGCGAGGAAGATGCCTTTCCAGGCGCGCTCTTCGGGGGACAGCTCCAAGAGGTCTTCGCCGAAGTAGCTCACAGAGCCACCGGTCACTTCGTACTCGTCACGGCCAGCCAATACGTTCGCGAGCGTGCTCTTGCCGCTGCCGTTGGGGCCCATGATGGCGTGGACCTCGCCGGGTTTCACTTCAAGGTTCAGTCCCTTGAGAATGTCTTTGCCCTCGATACGGGCATGCAGGTTCGTGATCTTCAGCATTGCCTCTGTTTCAGTTGAGATCAGTTGAGTCGAGTCCGGCGACATGGATCTTGGTCTCGACTTGTTCTCCGTTCTTGTACATGATGGTCACTTTCAGAGCGCCATCGCGATTCCAAGTCTTCCACTCGCCATCCTCCTTGCCGGCAAGCATCTGGCCTTGGCGCTCCATCTGTCCGTTGTCGTACCATGCGGTCCAGAGCCCGTCCAATTCTCCATTATTGAACGTACCTGCACCTTGTGCTTGACCATTTGGCCAGTAATACTTGGCATCGCCATTCCGGACACCATCGATGAAGAAGGTCTCGGACTTGAGCTGACTCGTCTCATAGTAGAACTTCCAAAGACCTTCTGACTTGTCTCCTCGGTTCTCTCCTTCCTTGACGAGCATACTATCTGGACTGAAGAACTTCCAGTACTCGATGGTCGCGCCGTTCTCGCCGATCCGTTTGGTCATCTGCTTCTTCAGCTTCCCATCGGGATAGAAGTAGTTGAACTCAGTGCTTCCATCTGGGTTGCGCTTGATATCGCCGCATCCTGCGAGCAGGAGCAACGAACCGAGCAGCTTGGAGAGGACGCCCATCTTGGAAGGCATTGACAAGTTCATCAGCCAACCGATCCTTCAAGTGATACAGCAAGAAGCTTCTGCGCTTCCACGGCGAACTCCATCGGCAACTGGTTCAACACCTCCTTGCAGTAGCCGTTCACGATCAGGCTCACGGCCTTTTCCGTTTCGATACCGCGTTGGTTGAGGTAGAATATCTGGTCCTCACCGATCTTGCTCGTGGTGGCTTCGTGCTCCACCATCGCGGACGGGTTCTCGCTCTCGATGTAAGGGAAGGTGTGTGCGCCGCAGCGGTCGCCGAGCAACAGCGAATCGCACTGACTGAAGTTGCGCGCGCCCTTCGCGCCCTTGCCGATCTTCACCAGGCCGCGGTAGCTGTTGTTGGAGAAGCCCGCGCTGATGCCCTTGCTCACGATGGTGCTCTTCGTGCCCTTGCCGATGTGGGTCATCTTGGTGCCCGTGTCGGCCTGCTGGCGGTTGTTCGTCACCGCCACGCTGTAGAACTCGCCGGTGCTGTAGTCGCCTTTCAGCACACAGCTCGGATACTTCCACGTGATCGCGCTGCCGGTCTCCACTTGCGTCCAGCTGATCTTGCTGCGATCGCCGAGGCACATGCCGCGCTTCGTAACGAAGTTGTAGATGCCACCCTTGCCGTCCTTGTCGCCGGGGTACCAGTTCTGGACGGTGCTGTACTTGATCTCCGCGTCCTTCAACGCGACGAGTTCCACCACGGCAGCGTGCAACTGGTGCTCATCGCGGATCGGCGCGGTGCAGCCTTCGAGGTAGCTCACGTACGCGCCTTCATCGGCGATCAGCAGCGTGCGCTCGAACTGGCCGGTCATGGCCTCGTTGATGCGGAAGTAGGTGCTCAGCTCCATGGGGCAACGCACGCCCGGCGGGATGTAGCAGAAGCTGCCATCGCTGAACACGGCGCTGTTGAGCGCTGCGAAGTAGTTGTCCGTGCGCGGCACCACGCTACCGAGGTACTTCTTGATCAGGTCGGGATGTTCATGCACCGCATCGCTGAACGAACAGAAGATGATGCCCTTCTCTTTCAGCGCCGCCTGGAAGGTGGTCTTCACGCTCACGCTGTCGAACACGATGTCCACGGCCACACCCGCGAGGCGCTTCTGCTCCAGCATGCTGATCCCCAGCTTCTCGAAGGTCTTGATCAACTCGGGATCCGCTTCGTCGAGGCTGTTCAGCGTCGGCTTCTTCTTCGGAGCACTATAGTAGTAGCTGTCCTGATAGTTGATCTTAGGGTAGTCCACATGCGCCCAGTGGGGCTCCTCCATCTTCAGCCAGATGCGGTAGGCTTCGAGCCTCCACTCCAGCATCCATTCGGGTTCGTTCTTCTTCGCGCTGATGAAGCGCACGATGTCCTCGTTCAAGCCCTTCTCGGCCTTCTCGCTCTCGATGTCGGTCACGAAGCCGTAGGCGTACTCTTTCGAGGTGACCTCGCGCAGGATATCGTCGGTGTCCTGTGCCATCAGATGCTGAAGCTCTCACCGCACCCGCAGGTCCGGCTTGCATTGGGGTTCACGAATTGGAAGCCCTTGCCATTGAGGCCTCCGCTGAATTCGAGCGTGGTACCCAAGAGGTAGAGCAAGCTCTTCTTATCCACCACCACTTTCACTCCATTGTCCTCGAAGACCTTGTCGCCATCCTTCATCTGGTCGTCGAAGTCCAGGTCGTACATCAGGCCTGAACATCCGCCACCCTTAACACCTACGCGCACGAAATGGTTGGCTCCGCGGCCTTCTTGCCCCAGAAGTTTTGTGACTTCAGTTTTGGCGTTCTCACTGACTTTGATCATGCTAATTGGCCGTATTTAGAATCGGTCTAAACAGTAGCGGAGGCCAAAGGTAGCCCAAGGACATGGTTCGATCTGCTCGAAAGTGCCGTGAAGATCATAGACCGGATAATGCAGAAGCCGGACAAGCCGTGGCAATGCCGTTCATCCGTTGGGCGCTCCGGTACATGGAGTCCCCGTACCTTGGTCGGGCCGCGGAGAACATCAACCATAGCAAGCGCGGCCTTTTGGATGAAAAACATGTGGGTGGTACTCGAATTCGTGTTTATAGCAGCGATCGTACTCCTGGCCATAACCGAATTCTTCTATCCTCTCTTGGCGGGCAAACCGCTATTCGGGTCTTTTCGCCGAAAGGGCCAACCTGAAAAACCATCATCGCTGGACGAAGAGATTGCCAGGGCGGCTCGGAAAGCGGCCGAAGTGAAAGCGGTGCAACGTCGTGCGGATGAAGATCTGCGTAAGGCTGAGCAACGAAAGAGCACCGCTGACGACTTATTATGAACTGGACAACTCTGAACGACCAAACCATGAATTTTCTACGTGATCTCTTCGCCAACTTCAACCCGCGTAAAGTCCTGGTATTCGGGCTGGGTGCATTGGCCATCGGCTTCCTGTTGTTCTCTGGCAAACTCGTCGAGAACGTGGACAACAGCGAGGTCGTTATCATTCAAAGTCCGTTCACTGGGAAAGTGAGCATCTATACCACTCCTGGTCCGGTCGCGCAGAATTTTGGCAACGCAACACACTACAAGAAAAGCCACCAGTTCTGGTTCAGCAAGAAGAACGACGAAGGTGTTGAAGAAGACCAGTCCATCAAGATCCGATTCAACGATGGTGGGCACGGACAGATCTCGGGTTCTGTTCGCTGGTACATGCCCACAGACGAAAAGGCCATCCTGAAACTTCACACCGATTTCGGTTCGCAGGAGGCCATTGAACAGCAGTTGGTGCGGCAAGTGGTCACGAAGTCGATATACATGACCGGCCCATTGATGTCTTCCAAGGAGTCATCGGCCGAAAAGCGCAACGACCTGCTTTCGTACATCGAGGACCAGTGTATCAATGGTGTTTACCGCACGCGTCAGGAAGAAGTGAAGATCCACGACGAGTTGATGAATACCGACAAGACCGTGACCGTGGTGAAGATCATGGAGCAAGCCAACGTGCCGCTTCGTCAGGAGACATCCGCGCTTCAATCGTACAGTATCAATTTGCAAGGATTGGCGTTGAACGCGATCGATTACGACGAGGAAGTAGAGCAACAGATCAGGGTGCAACAACAAGCCTACATGCAGGTGCAAACAGCGATCGCGAATTCGAAGAAGGCGGAACAGGACGCGATCACTACCGAACTGCAAGGCAAGGCTTCGGCCGCCAAGGCGAAGTGGGAACAGGAAGTGATCAAGGCGCAGGCCGTAACGCAAGCGGAACAAGAGAAAGAAGTGGCGGGACTCCAAGCGGAGACCGCTCTGTTAGCCGCTCAGAAGATCAAAACGGATGCGGATGCACAGGCTTATGCGAACACGAAGTTGGTCACCGCCGGTCTTACCCCTCAAGAGCGCGCCACCTTCGAGAAGGATACCAAGATCGGCGTAGCTGAGGCGATCGCGAAGATCACCTTGCCTACTACGTACATGGCAGGTACATCGGGCAAGGAGGCTTCGATGCTGGAGAGCATTCTCGGTGTAAGGTTGTTGGAAGGCCAGAAGCCTTGAGGCGCTTACCAGACCGGGATTAGTTTCGCGGCCATGTCAGAAGCCATAGCCCGCACGGAGCTCTCACAATTGGGCGAATTCGGCCTTATCGAACGCATCGCCTCGCGTATCCAGATCACGCAGAAATCCTCAGTGAAGGGGATCGGTGATGATGCAGCCGTGATCGACCCACAGGGTCTTCATCAAGTGATCACCACGGACATGCTGGTCGAGGGTGTACACTTCGACCTCAGCTATGTGCCGCTGAAACACCTCGGCTATAAGGCGATCGTGGTGAACCTGAGCGATGTGTACGCCATGAACGCAACGCCGAAACAGGTCACGGTTGCACTCGCCTTGAGCAATCGGTTCCCAGTGGAAGCGGTTGACGAGCTGTACGAAGGCATGCTTTTCGCGTGCAAGGAATATGGTGTCGACATCGTCGGTGGCGATACGTGTTCTTCCACGAGCGGGCTCATCATTTCCATCACCGCCATAGGCGCTGTGGAAAAGGAGAAGATCACGTACCGCAATGGCGCGAGAGAGAATGACCTATTGGTCGTGAGCGGCGATCTGGGCGGCGCTTATATGGGATTACAAATACTGGAGCGCGAGAAAGCTGTTTTCAAAAGTGCACCCAACGCCCAGCCTGATCTGGGCGGCCATGACTACATTTTGGAGCGGCAGTTGAAACCCGAGGCACGCAAGGATGTGATCGCGATGTTGGCCGAATTGGAACTGCTGCCATCGGCCATGATCGACATCAGCGATGGTTTGGCAAGCGAGGCCATGCACCTTGCCCACAAGAGCAGTTTGGGTATCAGGATCTATGAGGAGAAGATCCCTATGGACCCTACCACCATCAATACGGCACGCGATTTCAACCTTGATCCAACAACCTGTGCATTGAACGGTGGCGAAGACTACGAGCTGCTTTTCACGATCGCACAAAGCGACTACGACAAAGTGAAAGGCTCACCCCACTTCACCGTGATCGGCCACATGACCGATAAGGCTAGTGGTTATCAACTGGTCGACAAACAGGGCGGCCAGCACGAACTGAAGGCGCAAGGGTGGGATGCGTTCCTGAAGAAGTGAACACTTCGAAAGTGATCGCGGAGTTCGACCGGGTTAACGCCCCTTTTTGCCCTTAGCGCGCGGTGGCCGCGTCGTTTTCGGGCTGCCTTTTGGCGTAGGCCTGGGAGTCATTGTTGGGGGCGAGGCGCGTTTCGGCCGCACTGTTTTAGGCCCTTGTTTGGGAGCTGGGGCAGTCTTTATGGTGCGTGCAGGTCGGGTAGTGGCGTGGCGCACATGGGCTTCCTTGTACCGAGCGCGGACCACATTGCTGTGCATTCTTCGCGGACCGTATATCGTATGCGCATGCACCACGCGGCAGCTGTTCCATGGTCGGTACCAAGCACGGTGGTGATAACCCCAACCATACCAAGCCCGCCAAGGATGCGGATGCCACGGCCTCCACCAGCCGGGGTAGTAGCCCCAATACCACGGGGAGTCCCATGGATAGTATCGAGCGCTGAAACACCAGCGCGGGCAGCTCCAGCCCCACACGTTCACGACAACTTGAACACCAATAATTTCCGGAGCGAAAGGCCCCTTGCCCTCCTTGATCGTTTCTGTTTCAGCGAACGGTTCAATAATGGTTTCGGCAGGGTAGAGGTCTTCATCGCCGCGGATCTGAAGGATCGCGCTTTCCTCGCCGATTTTCTCCAGTTCGATCACGGCCACGTCCTGAGTTTCCTCCTTGCTCACAGGGACGCGCAACATGATCACTACCGCATCGCCTTCTTTTTGGCTGGTAACCCGGACATAGTCGATCTCGCCATTACCGTCCAGGTCGAGGTTGTTCACCTGGTTGCTCTCGGTATTGAGCGCGGTTTCGAATTGTTCCAGGTCGTTCGCGTTCTTGAAGAGCTCGAGTGCTCCTTGCAGGCTGAAGTGGTCGCCCGGCAGGCCAGTGCTGTCAGCCACTTCAGGTGCTTGGGCATTCGCACTAGGGAATGCCAGGAACGCTGCGAAAGGAATGACCAGGAGTTTCATAGTGAAGTAGAATATGTTCTTCTGACAACGAAGATGATGCCGGGTTTGATCCAGGAGTACTTATTACTGGGAAAGTGCGTTCCAGAACCGATCCATTTGAACCATGAGCCTTCTACCTTTGTTCCTTTCGCGCGCACCCCACCTCGTGGAACAACCTAAAGGAACATATCCGCTACTCGAAGGCATTTCGGTGCCTTCCGACCTGCGCAAGCTGAACGAAGCCCAGCTTGATCAAGTATGCAAGGAGCTGCGCGATTTCATTATCGATGTGGTTAGTGTGAAAGGCGGCCACTTCGGTGCAAGTCTTGGGGTTGTGGAGCTCACCGTTGCCTTGCATTATGTGTTCAATACGCCTTATGACCAACTCGTATGGGATGTCGGGCACCAGGCCTACGGGCACAAGATCCTAACGGGCCGACGGGAGGTTTTCCATACGAACCGCTTGCACGGAGGCCTCAGTGGCTTCCCCAAACGCAGCGAAAGCGAGTATGACACGTTCGGTGTTGGGCATAGTTCTACCTCAATAGGTGGCGCGCTCGGCATGGCAGTGGCCAGCAAATTGAAGGGGGAGAAAGACCGCCAGGTTGTTGCGGTGATCGGCGATGGTGCGATGACCGCAGGCATGGCCTTCGAGGCGCTGAACCACGGTGGTACGGCGAACAGTGATCTGCTCGTGGTGCTCAATGACAACTGTATGAGCATCGATCCCAATGTTGGTGCACTGAAGGAATACCTCACCGATATCACCACCAGCCACACCTACAACAGGGTGAAAGACGATGTGTGGAAGATACTTGGCAAGATCAGCAAGTTCGGCCCCAACGCGCAGTCCATCGCCCAAAAAGTGGACGCCGCGCTGAAGACAGCGCTTCTGAAACAGAGCAATCTCTTTGAAAGCCTGAAGTTCAGATACTTCGGCCCGGTAGATGGCCATGATGTGGAGCGTCTCGTGAAGGTGATGAAAGACCTGCGCGACATACCCGGCCCCAAGATCCTGCATGCGGTAACGGTAAAAGGTAAAGGCTACGGTCCTGCCGAAGCGGGTAGTCCAACGGTGTGGCATGCACCCGGTTTGTTCAATAAAGAAACCGGTGAGATCATCAAGGTGGTACCCAAGAGTCCGCAGCCACCGAAATACCAGGATGTCTTCGGGCACACCATCGTTGAATTGGCTGAGAAAAACCCGAAGATCGTTGGCGTTACGCCGGCCATGCCTTCCGGTTCTTCACTCAATATCATGATGAAGGCCATGCCGGACCGTGCGTTCGATGTTGGCATAGCCGAGCAGCACGCGGTCACGTTTTCAGCAGGAATGGCCACCCAAGGTTTGGTGCCGTTCTGCAACATCTACAGTTCGTTCATGCAACGAGCGTATGACCAAGTGGTGCATGACGTGGCTTTGCAGAAGTTGCACGTCGTGTTCTGTCTTGACCGCGGCGGTTTGGCCGGGGCTGACGGCCCTACGCACCACGGCGCCTTCGACATCGCCTACTTCCGCTGCATCCCGAACATGATCGTGAGCGCGCCTATGAACGAAGAGGAATTGCGCAACCTCATGTACACCGCACAGATCCGCGATTGCGGCCCATTCAGCATCCGTTACCCGCGCGGCGAAGGCGTTATGACCGAATGGAAAACGCCCTTTAAGGAGATCACGATCGGTACGGGCCGCAAGGTTCGCTCAGGCACTGATATCGCTGTGCTTACCATAGGGCACATCGGAAACATCGCCGCAAAAGGCATTGATGCATTACAGGCCGAAGGTTATTCGGTTGCGCACTACGACATGCGCTTCGCGAAGCCGATAGATGAGATGCTGCTGCACGAGGTCTTTGGCAAGTTCAAGCACGTGATCACCGTGGAGGATGGTTGCATCCAAGGCGGCATGGGCAGCGCGGTGCTGGAGTTCATGGCCGATAATGGATACTCCGCTCAAGTAAAACGGCTCGGAATCCCGGACAAGTGGATCGAGCACGGGTCGCAAAAGGAACTCTATGCGGAATGTGGATTCGATGAAGCCGCCTTGGTTGCCGCGGCGAAGGAGATGATGCCCGTGAAGGGGGTGAAGGTGGGCGCTTCGGCGTGACGTACTTCTCCTTGTACGCCTGCTTCATTTTGGAACTCCTCTGGCGTTAGTTCGGAGCAATAAATGAGTATGTGTTAGTTTGCCTAGAAGCCGTTTGGCTTTGCTATCGTTGTGTCAGCAGTCGGCACTGTCCACATAGCGGATAGGACGTTGAATGTCTCCGGGAGAGTTCGAGCATCCAAGTGAAGTACCCTATCGATTTGTCCATTGTGAAGGATAATCGCCCCTGAACCCGTGAGGATCCCGGAGAACTTGAGGTCCTCGTCAATGTCCCAAACAACGCGATTTCCGTGGCGCTTGTATGGGCTGATATCTACACCGGTTCCGATGGCGCTGACCCAATATAGAGCAGTCTTATCTTCTAAGTGATCTTGGACCAGCCCTGACAGCGCCTTATTGCACGACAAACATCCATCTTCGGTAATGACTATAATCGCCTTCAGTTCATCGAGAGAAATATCTGTGCGATGTTTCGCGATTAGTGCGGACAATCGCTCATCGGCACGCGAGTCCGAGAATTTGTCGGAAACATCGCATGCGTTCAGCAGCAATGCAACAAAAGGAAAGACGAGCAATTCAACGCGCATTCAACAGTAGGCGATCGAAAGTATGGATCCCCAGCGCGCGAGTACGCCTATCCTCGCGGCGCAAGACATATGAGCCGGTACTCAAGTTGAACATGAAGGGAAGAATGTGGGTGCCTTCCTCCATTCGGTGCTCGGCGACATACATGAAGGCAGAGTCGTATTCGAGTAGGGAGTATTTTTTTACCCTCTTTGGAGAATCCGCCGCATAAGTTCCTTCAACTCGATGGAGTAGGCAGATAAGGTAGTGCCCGCTGGATCGATCAAAGTGGACTGACTGGATACAACCACCACGAGCGGACCTCGCGTTGACGGAATCTTGAATATTCAGTGTTTGACCCTTGATACATGGAATCGCATCTAAGTGCGTTGTGCTGATCTCAGAACGGAAAGTGAGGTCATTGATCTTTTGAAAACCAGTAGGATTAATTATAGAGATGCAGTCACTGTAGGTCGAATAGTCCAGCCACTTATTGTTGACGCAAGCATATGTTCCGACCTCCGGGGTGAGCATCAACACGCTGTCCATCGACTCTTGCATTGCTAACGGTCCTAGATTGAGCTTTGGTGCCTCCAGCCAAAAATCGATAACTGCGGTTTGCGGACCAGAACGCGATATCAGATAATAGTCGAATACACTTTCGGAATCGCTCAGGCGATTCCCGAGGTAGGCATCGAGTGAAGAAGAAACTAGTGCTACTTCAAAACACGCTTGACCGCCTACCATGAAGGGTGAACAGTTGGAATGCCAAAGCTCATACTGCAGCCCATTTGAGAGTCGAAGTTGATCGGTAAAGTCTATGCTGCGATAAGGCTGACCGTGGTGGTCGATGATGAGCACCTTGTTCGAGTACAGACCGGTAAGTATGATGGTATCTGGGTCAACAACCGACAAGCCGCCAATCTGATCGAGACTATCCAAGGCTAGATCAAGGGATATCGAATCCGTCAGCGAACCACTGACGGTAAAAAACAGTATTTTTTTTTGCGTAACGGCATCTGCAAAATATATGCGCTCCACACCTGATTGGCGATCCAGGAATATGCCAGAAAGTGGACGACACAATGGAAACCCAGTTCTAAAGGTTATGCCTTCGCCATAACCCGCTGGCCGAGGTATTTCTTTCTGTTGACACGCTATGAAGATCGCGAGAACATAGGCGCCAATTGCTGGGCGAAGCGTCTCAATGAGACTGGTGCGGACCGCATTTTGGTGCATCGCCATCATGCGAAGATGGGCTCTATTTCGGAGCCCATCTTCGCATTGGGTTCGTTTCGGTCTATCATTCTTGGAGCATCGGATAGGCTGAGATGACCGTCCCACTCGTCGTTTTGATCACAATGAAGGTTGCATTGTTGGCCCCGTTCGCAGCGGTACCGCGATAGGTTTCATCGATGATATATTCAACATCCTTAGCCTCCATATAATTCAGGAGAATTGCCTGGTGGGTGGTAAAGGCGTTGACGATGGAGTTTTGGTTGCCTGTGCGGAGTGCCGTGATCACGGCATTCATTGCTGTTGCGTGTACGCGAGAAACAACCACATCGGCGTAGCAGTTGCCCCCATCGCCAGAGCAGTAACAGAAACCGTAGTCAGGGTTATCGTAGAACACGAGAGCCTTTGCACTGAGCGCTTTGGCAGACCCTAACAAAGGGTTATCAACTTCTAAGTCTGCCACGACTTCTTTTTGGCATCCCGCAAGCAAAAGCGCCGCGCAGGCAAATCCGATCAACTGTTTCATGGTAGTATGGTTCGCCCAATAGAGTGCGAAGGCGAATGTTTAGGTAGTTTGCTGTCGATCCTCATCGGGAAAGCCAATAACGTGTATTGGGGCTGTCGATAACTTGCGGCCAGAACGCGAAAGCTATGACGAAGAAGGAAATCGCACTGCGCATGCTGGAATTGCGCAAAGACCGGGGGTTGTCGCAAGAAGACGTTGCCGAAGTGCTTGGCATCAAACAACCCGCATATAGCGCGCTTGAGAGCGGAGACACAACACTCACGGCAGACAATCTGGACAAGCTGTCCAAGTTCTACGGGATGAGCTTGGACCAGTTCCTGCGCGCCGATCAACCGGTGCTCAACATGCACGATAACAAAGTCGCGCATGGCTACAATGTTATCCATACACAGCACCAGCATGGTGTGAGCGATGAAACCTTCAAACGACTTTGCGATGTTGTGGATGCGAACACGCAAGTGCTTCGAGGCATCGCCGATCAGCAAGTCGCGATCCTCGAAAGGCTCACGAAGTTCGGCAAGTGAACCATGGCGAAGAAGCCCTGCTGCATCGCTAAAATGCACGGCACCAAAGTGTGGTACGTGGTAGACGGGAAATTGGTGGGGGAGCGCCCTTGAACAACTGTAGAGCAAGGTTATAGCTGGTAAACGCGCTTCATTCCAACCCGATCATTACATTCGCACCCGAAAGTCGGGAGAAGAGGAAAGAGGGGCCCGCCCCTCTTTTTTGTTCCTTGCCTTTGCTTTCGGCGGATGATCACCACACAGATGCTTACAGAAACCTTGGAACGTCAGCTTGCGGAAACCCCGCATTTCCTGGTGTTCGCGGAGGTGCGCCCCAGTGGCAAGGCGATCGTGGAAGTGGACAACGACAAGGCCATCACACTGAGCGACCTCACGGTCATCAATAAGGGCCTGCGAGAAGCCTTTGGAGAGGCCTTGGATGATCTGGAACTGGAAGTGAGCAGCCCCGGTATGGGTCGCCCCTTCAAGGTGAAACGCCAGTACCAGAAGCATACCGGCCGCATGGTGGAAGTTCTGAAGGCCGATGGGACCTTGTTGCGCGCGCAGCTGGTCTCATTCGATGACAATGGCATCACGGTGCGTGTGGAACAGCCGAGCAAAGTGAAAGGCCGCCTACCAAAATTGAATACCGACACCACAACGTTCTTGTTCGTGGATATCAAGTCAACCCAAGCAAGCGTCAACTTCAACTGAAGCAGCAAGTGCAATGAGCACCGTAAACCTCATCGAATCGTTCTCCGAATTCAAGGAGATGAAGAACATTGACCGGGTGACCATGATGG
>JANNYL010000694.1:0-10219 GCA_031410075.1 Flavobacteriales bacterium | reverse complement strand
GGATCTTGGCGGCACGTGGACAGCTCCCGGTGGAGGTGCGTTCGATGGCAGTTTCGATCCGAGCGTGGATGCAGCTGGCGTTTACCTGTACATCGTTCAAGCGGTGGACCCATGTCCCGCTTCGAGTGCGGCGGTTACGGTAGTTGTGCAAGCAGCGCCTAACGCTGGAGAGAACGCAAGCAGTGCTCTGTGCAGCGATGCAACGAACCTCGATCTGTTCGGGGTGCTGAACGGGGCTCCGCAACCAGGTGGTTCATGGACCGGTCCGGATGAGCAACCGAGTACGGGGATCTTCGATCCGGCGAGTTCACTGGTTGGTGCGTATTCCTATGAAGTTACCGGGTTGTTCCCTTGCCCAGCGGATGCCGCGATCGTTGTCATGTCAGTGTCTCAAGCCCCCGATGCGGGCGGTGATGCAGCCATTACGTTGTGTTCGAACGAGGATCCATTCGCGTTGCAATCACTGTTGACAGGTACTCCTGACACAGACGGTGCGTGGGCATTTCCTGATGGGACCATGTGCAACGGAACAGTGGATCCCGCGAGTTCGCCTTCTGGCGCGTATACGTACACTGTGCTTTCGCCCGCACCCTGTTTGTCCGATCAGGCGTTCGTGAACGTGGTCATCAATCAATTGCCTGCACCGGTTATCATCGTGGAAACGGACGGTGGCTGCGCTCCTGTATCAGCAACATTCACGAATGGCTATGCAGGGATCGGCAGTTGCAATTGGACCTTCGGTAACGACAGTGCCAGTTCCGAATGCGCTCCGCCGACGGTGATCTATGAGAATGCGGGTTCGTACAGCATCACGCTTACCATGGATGCTGGCAACGGTTGCGCGGCATCGGTGTCCCTGGTGAATGGTGTGCAGGTGTATACCCAGCCCGTAGCATCATTCACGGTTCTGCCGGAAAACCTGAACACTGGCGCGCCAGAAGCCTTCTTCCAGAACAACAGCACTGGTGCACTTACCTATTTGTGGGAATTCGGTGAGCTTGGGTCGAGTACTGAACCACAACCGAGTTTCGCATTCCCCGATCAGCTCGAAGGACTTTATCCAGTTTGCCTTTCTGCGTTCGTCTCGGAGAACTGCATGGACACCATCTGCATGGATGTCTTCGTGCCGGCAGGTGCTGGTCTGTTCGTACCCAATGCATTTACACCCGATGGCGACGGCATGAATGATGTTTTCACACCATATGTCGCAGGCATTTCGGCTGACAGTTATCAGCTCTTGATCTTCGATCGATGGGGCCAATCTCTTTTCAGTACTTCAAGGATAGGAGAAGGATGGAATGGCACTTTCGGCGATGGGTCGTTAACGCCGGAAGGGGTCTATGTATGGAGGATCATTGGCAACAACCGCTTTGGCGTGGGTCGCGTGGATCGTACAGGGCATGTTACGTTGCTGCGTTGACGATCATTCACAACGTCGGTCCTTTCATGTGATGTTGGGTTGAACAGCGCTTCTATCTTCGGCGTCGCTTGCCACTAGCAGGCATTCAGTTTGCGCACTGTGCTCGATCGCCTGGTCATTATTCCCACTTATAACGAGCAGGAGAACATCCGTGAGATCCTCGCGCATGTGTTCCGGTTGGAACCTTCTTTCCATGTGCTCGTCGTTGACGACGGAAGTCCGGATGGCACAGCGGATACGGTGAAGCAATTGCAAGGATCGTACACCGATCGATTGCATCTTGTACAACGCACGGGAAAGCTTGGATTAGGTACCGCGTACATAGCAGGCTTCCACTGGGCTTTGGAGCGCGGCTATCGCTTCATCTTTGAGATGGACGCGGATTTCAGTCATAACCCGGATGATCTGGTTCGGCTCTACAACGCCTGCGCAAAAGAGGGTGTTGACATGACGGTTGGGTCGCGCTATGTCAAGGGCGGCGAGGTGCGCGACTGGGCGTGGAACCGGATAATGCTCAGCTATTGTGCATCGCTGTATGTGCGTGCCATTCTGTGGCTCGGTGTTCGTGACACCACCGCTGGATTCGTGTGCTATCGTGATCATGTGTTGCGCACGGTTGAACTGGACAAGATCCGGTTCGTTGGTTATGCGTTCCAGATCGAGATGAAATACAGAACGCTTCTTGCTGGTTATCGCATCGAAGAGGTACCGATCACGTTCATCGATCGTGTGAAAGGCACAAGCAAAATGAGCGCGAACATTTTCCGCGAGGCTGTGATAGGTGTGTTGAAAATGCGGTTCTCCGTGAAGCAACGCAAGGCTCCATGAAGCAGATGAACAGCCATTGGCTGATCCGCAACGCACACGTGGTGAATGAAGGCCGCGTGTTCCAAGCCGATGTGCGCGTGAACGGTGGGTGGATCGAACGTATCGCTGAAGAAGGCATCGGGCGAGCCAACGGAGCCGTTGAAGTGGATGCCGAAGGCCTGCATCTGCTGCCGGGTTGCATCGATGATCAAGTGCATTTTCGTGAACCCGGCCTCACGCACAAGGACGATATCGCGCACGGATCAGCTGCTTCCGTGGCCGGTGGCATTACCAGTTTCATGGAGATGCCGAATACGATACCCAATGCGCTCACGCAGCGGTTGCTAACGGATAAATACGAATTGGGTGCCGCGAAAAGTGTAGCGAATTATTCGTTCTTCATGGGCGTTGGCAACAACAATCTTGATGAAGTGCTCCGAACGGACCCACGAACGGTGTGTGGATTGAAAGCCTTCCTGGGGAGCAGTACAGGTGATATGCTCGTGAATGATGAACGCACGTTGGATGCGCTCTTCCGGCAGGCGCACATGATCCTCGCTGTACATGCCGAGGATGAACCCACGGTAAAGGCGAATACGGCCGCTGCTGTCGCGCGATACGGGGAGAACATTCCGCTGGAAGAGCATCCGCTCATTCGCAGCGAGGAAGCGTGTTTCTTGAGCAGTAGCAGGGCAGTTGCACGAGCCAAGGAGCACGGCACCAGATTACATGTTCTCCATATCAGCACCGCGCGCGAGTTGGGATTGTTCGATGCTGTGCCGCTGGAACGCAAGCGTATCACAGCCGAAGCGTGCGTGCATCATCTCTGGTTCACGGATGCGGACTATGCGACAAAGGGCACGCGGATTAAATGGAATCCGGCAGTGAAAACATTGGCTGATCGTGAAGCCATTCGCAACGCGGTGAACGACGGCCGTATCGATGTGGTAGCCACGGACCATGCGCCGCATACGTTGGAAGAGAAGGCCATGCCGTACCTGAAATGCCCCAGCGGCGCACCCATGGTGCAGCATTCATTGGTCGCTATGCTGGAACTCATGCACCAAGGTGTCTTTTCCTTGGAACAGGTGGTGGAGAAAATGTGCCATGCGCCTGCACGACTTTTCCAAGTGGAGAACCGTGGCTATGTGCGAGAAGGCATGCACGCGGATCTTGTACTTGTGAACCTCAACGCGGCTTGGACCGTTTCCCAGGAGGGTCTCGAGTACAAGTGCGGCTGGTCGCCCATGGAAGGCCAGCGCTTTCAGTCTCGAGTGCTCCGCACATGGGTGAACGGACAGCTCGCCTATGACAACGGCCAAGTGCACCATGATGTGCGTGGGATGCGGATGATGTTCAACAGATGAAGCACGCACTGCGCTTGTTGGCTATAGTGGTCTTGGCATCCTGCTCTAGGCCACAACCAGAGCCTGCTGGCTTGATGCCACGTGAGAAATTCAAAAGCACCTTGCTAGGGTCGCAATTGATCGAGGCACGCTTGAACCACGAAATGGTCAACGACAAACGACTGGATATGCCCGTGTGCGAGTATTACGCCGAGTTGTTCAAGGCCGAAGACGTTAGGGAGGAAGCGTTCAAGACCACCTTTCAGTGGTATGTTGAACACCCCGCCGACTTGAAAGTGATCTATGAAGAGATCCTGGTGGAACTGCAGAAACGAGCCGATAAGCCAGTTGCGGCTACCGCTCACTGAGCCTTCAGGAACCGGGCTACGTTCTCTACGGCTTCTTCCACATTCCTGAACTTCATAGCAAGCAGGTTCCTGGCCCGTGATCCATCGTAGTTGCGCGTTCGTGATGCGGTGCGAGCGG
Source organism: Flavobacteriales bacterium (assembly GCA_031410075.1). GTDB lineage: Bacteria > Bacteroidota > Bacteroidia > Flavobacteriales_F > PHOS-HE28 > PHOS-HE28. The sequence continues at coordinate 6,160 of JANNYL010000694.1, read as the reverse complement.
AGATCTTCGTGATCATAGGCCGGCCACCGAAAAGCGTTCGCGCAGCTTCCGCGCGCCAGGCGATTTCGAGCATCCAGGGGGTTAGTTCGGAAACAGGTGACGACTTTCCGAACGCGTTCGCTACTGTGCCGAAGAGCTTCTTGTACGTGAGGTTCTCGCCGATCACCAAGTACCGTTCACCGCAAGATCCCTCATCCATCAACCGGACCATCGCTGTGGCCACATCGCGCGCATCCACGATCGCGTTGCTGCCACGCGGAAAAAAGCGCGAGCCATTGCGCATTCGGTCAATGATCGTCATGCTACTTCGCCCATTGGCACCAGGACCGATCACCACGCATGGGTTCACCATCACAGCATGCAAACCTTCGGCGATGCCGCGTTGCACTTCCATCTCCGCTTCGTGTTTGCTCACCGCATAGGGAGAAGCGTTCTTGTCGCTCACGAAAGGCACATCCTCGTTTACCCCGGCCTCTGAGCCGGGGTTGGGCGATCCATCGGTCCTCGCCCCGATGGTAGCGGTGCTGCTCACATGGCACAAACGCTGCACACCATTCGCAAGCATGGCATTCACCACGCTCGCTGTACCACTGATGTTGTTGCGGAACATCGCTTCTCTATCACGCGCGTCGAAGGAGACCAATGCAGCGCAATGGAAGACACGCTCGATACCTGACATGGCCTCGCTCAACGCATCGGGGTCGAGCAGGTCGCCTTCCACCCACTGGATGCGACCGAAGCGCGCATCCCCATCAGCGTGGTAGTGCCTCAGGACCTTTCGCACCAGCTCACGATCGCTGGTTGACCTATGGATCGCGCGAACGCTCCCATCCCGAGCGAGCAGCTCGTTCAGAACATGAGCGCCTACGATACCTGTGCCACCGGTTACCAGATCCATTTTGCTCTGCCTCGCCTATGCTTCGGCAGTGGGGTGCGAAGATGCGTTGTACGAGCGAGGTGAATGCTGCCCGATATCTTCGCCGCCATTCATATTGACATGAGCCTTGTTCGAGATCACGTAGAAGAATTGCGCTGGCGCGGCCTGTTGCACGATAGCATGCCCGGCACGCAAGAGTTCCTGAACCAAGGCCCAGCAAGCGGTTATATCGGCTTCGACCCAACGGCCGACAGCCTGCATGTGGGCAATTTGGTGCAGATCATGATGCTCACGCACTTCCAGCAAAGTGGCCACAAGCCCATCGCATTGGTAGGCGGCGCTACAGGCATGGTGGGTGATCCCAGCGGAAAAAGTACCGAGCGAAATTTGCTGGATGAGGACGCGCTACGACACAATCAGGAATGTGTGGGGAAGCAGCTGGCGCTCTTTATCGATTTCGATTCAAAGACCCGGCCTGCGGAAATGGTCAACAACTACGACTGGTTCAAGGACATGGGCTTCTTGCGGTTCATCCGCGAGGTGGGCAAGCACATTCCGGTTAATTACATGCTCGCGAAGGACAGTGTGAAGAACCGAATGGAGTCGGGCATCTCGTTCACCGAATTCACCTATCAACTGGTACAGGGCTACGACTATTACTGGCTGTACAAGAACAAAGGCTGCAAATTGCAAATGGGCGGCAGCGACCAGTGGGGCAACATTACCACCGGCACGGAACTGATCCGTCGCATGGATGGGGGCGAGGCCTACGCCATCACAACACCGCTGCTCACCAAGGCTGATGGGTCGAAGTTCGGCAAGAGCGAAGGCGGTAACATCTGGTTGGATGCAGCGCGCACATCGCCGTACAAATTCTACCAGTTCTGGTTGAATGCCACCGATCTGGACGCCGAACGGTTCACGCACATTTTCACAACGTGGACACGGGAGGAGATCGAAGCACGCGTGATCGAGCATCGCGGAAAACCGGGCACATTGCAGAAGCTCTTTGCCGCCGATATCACGCGTCGCACGCACGGCGAAACTGAGCTGACGAACGCGATCGAAGCCAGCAACGTACTCTTCGGCAACGCCACCACGGAAGCGCTTTCGCGGCTGAAGGCGGAACAGTTGCTCGATATTTTTGACGGTGTACCACAAGCGGAGATCCAACGGGACATGCTTGCCGGTGGTGTACCGATCATCGATCTGCTCAGCGATCGCACTGGTTTTTTAGCATCCAAGGGCGAAGCGAAACGCGCTCTGAAAGAAGGTAGCATCAGTGTGAACAAGAGCAAGTGTGGTGAAGACCGTGTTGTGAAAGTTGATGACTTGCTCAGCGGACGGTTCATCCTGTTGCAGCGAGGGAAGAAGAACTACTTTCTGGTGAATGTCGTCGGCTGATCCACCATCAGATTACACCCCCGTACATCGCTGTTATCAAATCGGCCGAGCACCTCGAAAGAACCGTCAGCATATAGGCGCCCGAGATCCTGGGTGCTGATGAACGGGCAACTCGCGACGTTGCATAGGTCGATCACATCGATGCCACCGGTGCGGCCCTCTTCCGCTGATGCGAAAGGATCGTTCACTTCACGGATCCGAATGCGCATCCATGGGGGGCATCGATAGATCCCATCGCATTGCGACCATGCCTGCGAGAGCAGCTCGGTCATGCCGTATTCGCTGTGGATCGAGGTTGCGTTGAAGGCGGTTTTCAATATTCGGTGCAAGTCTTCGCGGACGATCTCCGGTCGTCTTCCTTTCATGCCGCCGGTCTCCATGATCACCGTGTGCTCAAGGGGCATCGGGAACTGTTCAGCGAGATCCAGCAACGCGAAAGTGACGCCCAAGAGCAAGGTTGGCTTTCGTTCCGCTTCGCTTTGCCGAAGGATTTCAGCCAGCTGTCCGTATTGGTTGAGGTAGGTGCCACTGAGCGGGTCGCCGGTAGCCCCGATCATCTTTTGAGCCATGTACACCAACGAACTACCCGGTCGTTCCAAATAAGCTGGAAGTAGAGTGAGCACGCGCCAACGGGACAAGTCGCCGTACGTTGCCCTGAACGACGTCATGAACGAGCGCTCGTACAGGGATGGCCAAGGAACATAATGCGTACTGGTTACAGCGGCGGTGGTTCCGCTACTGGTGAAAACGACCGCTGGATCACATCCATCGAGAAGCACACGATGGTTCCGGAAGAAACCGATGGGCATGAACGGGACCGCTTCCACAGAGCGAACCGAAGCCGGTTCTATTGAACGCGCATTCAGGAATCCCCGGTAAACCGGATTTTTCTCCGCGTGCAGGTAGAATAGACGGAGCGCCGCTGCGTTGAAGTCCTCAGGGCCGTTGATCGTGAACGGCTGCTCCAGAAAACCAGGGTCGAACGATGTGGCGTTGGGCACGCGGTGAATTACATTTGAGGACGATGAACAACGCTTGGTCGCGGATGGCAAAATTAGTAGCACTCTTGGCGGTGCTGGTTTTGCTGCTGGCTGGCTGCTTGAAGACGAAAGACCTTCCGGTTGAGCCGAGCATCGCGATCAAGAGTGTAGAGCAAGTGACGGACACACTGATCCTGACGATCAGCTTCACGGATGGTGACGGGGATATCGGCTTGGCTGAGGATCAGGTGGAGCCGCCTTTCAATGTGGGTTCCTACTATTACAACAACTTGTTCTACGATCCCGAATGGTTGGTGAACGGGGTTTGGACAACGTTGGACCAACCTGCTTATTACCGTGTAAAGGTGATCACACCGGAAGGGCAGAACAAGGCGTTGGACGGCGAGATCGCGATCACATTGGCAGCCTCTTTTTTCCCCTTGCCGCCGGTTGTTACGGGTGATACCATTCGGTTCAAGGTGAAGTTGGTGGACCGCGCGTTGCACGAAAGCAATGTGGTAACGACCGCATCGATCATCGTTCAATGATCCAGAAGCCTTGCCGAACGACCCGTCTTTTGACCCGATAACCCCGCGAAAAGCTGGGCGCATCACGGCCACGTTCGTTGCGGTCTTTACAGGCGCGATCGCGTTGTTCTTGGAGGTCGGGCCGGTGAAAGTCCCGGGAATATGGAGCGTATTGGCGATCGCGGTATTTGCGTTCGTGGCAACCTATATCGCGGTAACGGCTGCATTGGAACGTTATATCAATGCGCGTTTGCGCCTGCTCTTCCGCATGGTACACGACCTGAGGACCGGAAGTGGGCAGACGGAAGAACTGGAAGCGGACTCCGTGGGGCAAGTGCAGAAGACATTGGAAGTATGGGCGCGTGAGAAGCGCACGGAGATCGCGGATCTCACGGAGCGCGAGAAGTACCGGCGCGAGTTCATTGGGAACCTGAGCCACGAATTGAAAACGCCCTTGTTCAACATCCAGGGGTATGTGCTCACGCTGCTCGATGGGGGCCTGGAAGATCCCAAAGTCGCGCGCGATTTTCTCGAGCGCGCGGCCCGCGGAAGTGATCGCCTGATGAAGATCGTGGAAGACATGGACATGATCAGCAAGCTGGAGAACGGCGTGCTCGATCTTCGGCCGATGAATATTGACCTGAGAAGTGTTGTGAGCGACCCTATGGTGGATGTGCAAGGGTTGCCTGGTGCACAAGGTGTGCGGTTGATCAACAGTGTTCCACCGGATCTGCGGGTGCGCGTGGATCCAGCGAAATGCGAGCAGGTGTTCACCAATTTGTTGGAGAACGCGGTGCGCTACGGCAAACCAGGAGGCCAAGTGGAAGTGCTGGCGTATGCCCTGGATAGCGAGCATGTTTTTGTGGAAGTGCGTGACAACGGCATCGGGATAGCGGAGGAACATCTACCTCGCCTGTTCGAGCGCTTCTACCGCGTAAGTAACAGCCGCGCTCGGCACGAAGGGGGCAGTGGCTTGGGCCTCGCGATCGTGAAGCACATCGTTGAGGCGCACGGTGGAACCATCACCGTGAAAAGCGAAGAAGGTCACGGCACGACGTTCGGCTTCACGCTGCCCAAGGCCGCTTGAGTTGTGCCTCAGTTGGAGCCTCCGTAGGCCTATCGTTGTTTCTTGAATACCTGTAATGGTGCACTGTTATTGGCTACGACAATGAGCGGTGATGTTCCCGCACCACTGCGCACCAAAGCAAGGTCCTTCACGTTCCCCCACGCGAAGAAGCCGCTCTGAAGCACTGGCAGCGGAGCGAACTTGCCCTTTCCGTCGCCTTTCAATATCATACCGACACCAGCATCGTAGCGCGCTGTCTCTACCTCGGCGCCCCAATTGTTGCCAGCGCAAACAAGATCAATATGGTTGTCTCCATCAACATCGATCGGTATGATGGCGTTGATCGGCGCCACTTGTGCGAGGTTGGGTAATGCTTGTGCTGAGAAGTGGTTCTTACCATCGTTGAGGAAAACCGTGCTCCGGAACATGGTGGCTTGCAAGTGCAGAGCCCCTGCTAGTTTCTCCGGTGTGTAAATGCCAGACAGGTCCGCGTTGGCGAACTCGGCATAGGTGGGAAATTTCTGCTGGATCATTGGGCATTGCTGGCTCGAACACTCCCTTCCGCGCACGGGAAGTTGTTTGCCGTCCTTCTCCTTCGCAAGTACGATGTCGTGTCGACCGTTGTCATCGAAATCGGCCCAGTACACGTGTATGGGTCGTTCGGCGGTCCCATGGAATTTGCTGTTCCATCCGAGGTTCCCTGCAATGATGTCCAAGTGTCCATCTTCGTTCACATCGGCGGTCGCCAAGCTGTACCACCAACCGTGTGTTTTGTCCAGGCCAGCTATCGAACTCGCGTTGGCAAAGTGGCCTCCATCATTCCGGAACCAGGTCACGTTCATCCATTCACCGCAGAGCAGCAGGTCCAGATCCTTGTCGCCATCGAGGTCCGCGAATTTCACATCAGTGACCATGCCCGGTCCCATGGCCTCGGGAGCAAGCGCTTCAGTAGCATCGGCGAAATGGCCCTTGCCGTCGTTCACGAGCAGGTAGCTCCGCGGTGCGAACGGGTAATGCGCTGGTGTAGAACGGCCGCCAATGAACAGGTCCATGTCGCCATCATTGTCGATATCGGCCGCAGCTGCCCGTTGTGCACTGGTCATGATCGCGGGCAGGCGATCACTGGCTTCTGCAAAGTTGCCCAGGCCTTTGTTGACATAGATCCTTTGGGTGTAGATCGGATCACGTAGGTCATCCTCGTTGCCACCGGCGAGCACGAGCAAGTCCTTATCACCGTCTCCGTCAGCATCGAAGAAAATGCTCCCCATGTCCTCCTGTTCGGCATGACCACTCCAGGGTTGCGAAG
>JANNYL010000693.1:0-7586 GCA_031410075.1 Flavobacteriales bacterium | reverse complement strand
GTTTGAGTTGAGTAAGTCGAATGGATTCATCTGGACAGAGAAGTATACCGACGCGATCCATGACCGCACTGATATTGGGGAGTTCTTCCTGAGCAACGACAACCCTGGAACTACATTGATGATCGCCCGCAACAACTCGGTCGATACCCTCTTTACACAAGGCGATACAATGAAGGGCAAGGAATTCCAACTCTATTGGACCGCAGATGAAGGCCTCTTGTTGGTTCCGCCGAGGTCTGGAGTTGGCGATGACGACTACGAAGTCTATGAAATGGCGAGGCTGTCGGTACACTAACGAATGCACCTACGTTACTTCCTCCCATTCCTAACCTGGCCTCCCATTGCACCCTGTACAACCGCTCGCTGAAGCCGCCTTCCTCTAGTACTGCCTTCCGGTCATTGCCGGGTCCTTCAGGTCTATCCAGTGGATATGGATGGACTCCCCTTCGTCACGCTTTCCGTTGCCGTTGGCGTCCAACTGGGCGAACACATATAGGAGGTCGTTGCCGGGGTCGTATTCGGACTTGATCACGGAGTAGTTCGCGGGTAGGAGGTAGCCTTGTCGTTCGCCGTTCACGTTGAAGAGATGCATCCTTCTCAAGTCCCTGATGTCGATGAACCCATCCTTGTTCGTGTCTTCATCATAGGCCGTAAGCATGAAATACGCCCGCGACACTGGAGCATTGTTCAGCGTATCCGAACTGAAGCTGGGGTAGTATAGGGTCTTGATCAGAACGGGTTGCTCGAAGAACAGCTTCTGCTTGTTCACAGCGATGTCGTAGTGCGAGATGCTCACCAGATTGTATCCGTACACGGCTTCGAAGCCGGGTATGATGTGGCCATTCCAATTATTCGAAGGCGAGTACTCGTCCTCATCGTAGTCATAGTGGTAGTTGTTGGAGCCGATGAACGTTGAACTATCCTCCTTGCTGAAGTTCACCTTGTAAACCGTGGTAAGCCTGACATTCGGGATCCCCGTGAGAAGCACGCTGCTTGGCCGGGTTGGGAAATTGAGGGAATCACGGTTGAGACCCTTCATTCCATCGCCGTGAACTGGATCGTCCGATACGGGGACTGAAAAGCCTTTTTCCAGATGGTCTCGGTTCGAGCAGCTCGTGGCCACCAGTGAGAATGCCGCTAGATAGACGGCGATAGGTCGATACATGTGGGCTCTGCTTTAGCGTTGATCAAGATGACTGAAAAGACCTGCTCGTTCGTTTCGGTCAATCGAACCTGACCGTTGTAATTGTAAGACCGGACGGCAATTTAGTTCGAGGCCAGGGCACACTTCCAGTTTCACTATCCACCGCGTAGATCACGCGGCCATGAACACCCACACCCCCAACGTGCACATGAGGAAGTACGGCACCAACGCTGCCGCACCCGCGTAATCCTTCGCCACACGCTGGCCGAAGAACAGCATGATGAGCGAGGCTGTTCCGAGGAGCATGCCCAGCAGGCCGAGACCGCTTCCGCGGCCCAGATGCACCATGACATGCCCGATCGCGGAAAGAGAACCCGCAGCGAGTTCCAACAACGTGATCACCGGCAGGAGCACCGGCACCGAACTCTTCAGGATGGACTGCTGGAAGTGACCGGTCAGGAACTCCTTCTCCCCTTTCCAATTGAACACCTTGTCCAAGCCTGACTGCAGAAAGAGAATGGCCGCCATGGCACCGAAGGCCAGTTGCAACACGGTGGCGGGCTGCATTCCGTGATCGACGAGGAAGGTCAGGATGGCGTTGTTCATGATCAGTATTGCGAGAGGTGAAGATGCGGCTTCCGCCCAGATCGGCGAACACGTTCCTTTGCATACTGCATCATCAGCTAATCGAATGAACCTCTTCCGCAACTTCAAGTCCGTTACCAAGACCTGCTATGGTCGCGGTTCCTTCGGCAAACTCGACGAGATCCTCCAGCCGCACCGCTTCAACAACGACGGCTTCATGGTCTTCGTGGTGGACGACTACTTCGAGGACAAGGCTGACTTCGTGAAGCGCATCCCGGAGCTGGAAGGGGACGAGGTCCACTTCATCAGCGTGCTGAAAGAGCCGACCACCGGGCTGATCGACAAGCTCCGCGATGATGTTCTGAACCGGCGAGGTCTTCCAGCGGGTATCATCGGCATTGGCGGCGGCAGCGTGATGGATATCGCCAAGGCCACTGCGCTCATGTTCACCAACGAGGGCAGCAGCGTGCAGTACCAAGGGTTGAACCTGATCAAGAAGCCCGGCATATACCACTGTGGTGTGCCAACGATCAGCGGCACGGGCGCGGAGGTGAGCATGACCGCCGTGCTCACCGGTCCCGTGAAGAAGCTCGGATTGAAATGCGATTGGACGGTCTTCGACCAGATCGTGCTGGATCCCGATCTCATCGCCAGCGTACCGCGAGACCAGTGGTTCTACACGGGCATGGACACCTACATACACAGTGTGGAGGCGATCACCGGCACGAAGAAGAACACCTTCGCCGAGGCATACAGCGAGAAGTCACTGGCCATGTGCCGCGAGGTTTTCCTGAAGCTCGATCGCAGCGATGTGAAGAGCGACGAGTCATTGATGGTGGCCAGCTACATGGGCGGCCTCAGCCTCACGTACAGCGAGGTCGGCATCTGCCACGCGTTGAGCTACGGATTGGGCAAGGTGCTGGAGATCCACCATTGCATTGCGAACTGTATCGCATTCGACAAGCTGGAGGACGTGTATGGCGACTACGTGCAGGAATTCAAGGGCATGGTAAAGCACAACAAGGTCAACATCCCCCAAGGCCTCGCGAAGGATTGGAGTGAAGAGACCATCAGCGCCATGGCCGAGGTGGCCTACAACCTGCCGCACATGTGGGACCATGCCTTCGGCCCGGATTGGCAGAAGGTGTTGGACAGGGAGCGGATCAAGGGGTGGTATAGAAGGATGTGAACATGGTGCCCGAACAAAACGCGACGATCCAAAGAGCCTCGCCCAATGGCAAGCACATGGCTGAACTTCGGCGCATGGGCGTGATAGGAGAAGATTTTGATGATCTCATGCTAGGTCAGGTGTATTACGGATTGACGCTGGACGGAGTGCGGTTCGACGGGCGTTTCTTCGGAGAGGATGGGGCATGGGTGAGCGAAACACTTTATGTCAACCAGGAGCTCCTGACCCTGGACTTCGAAGAATGGCCAGTCACCCGATTGTTCATCGTCGATCCGGTGAGGAGGGTCTTTGCGCTCACTGAGGTGTTCGGGTATTGGGTCGAGATCGAGGGCCTCCGGGAGGGTGTATTGCTCTACGGGGTTATGTATGGTTGGTCCGGTGGGGATGCAACAGGCTGTGAGTTGCACCCCAAGGAGTGGCAGAACTGGTTACCGTACTGAGCGATCCGTTCCTGTTCACTTCAAGAACGCCCCATCCACGATCAGCAGCTTCACCAGCCCAACGGTGCGCGAGCGGTGTGAGCTCAATCCATCTGAGACCGCATAGGATGAACCGGCCTTCATCACCGTGGTGGCGCCGTCCTTCAGTTCGTTGATCAGCTCGCCTTCGAGTACGAAGACCAAGTGGCCTAGCTGGCACCAATGGTCGGCGAGGTAGTTAGCGCTGTACTCGATCATGCGGATACGGAGATCACCCAATTGCTGGATGCGCATGGTGGCGGTGCCGGTGGTCCCGTTCACAACGGTGGCTGGCACTTGCGACCAGTCGGTGATCTGGAAGGGGATGGGAAGGCTCATGGTTGCTCAGCGAGTTCGAGTTTCACGATACGCGGTGGATCATCGATACCATCGGCATAGTGGTAAGTAGCACGCGCGAACAGTCCATTCTTCAATTGGATCGGAGGAATTCCCGCATTGTGGAAACCGGCCTGCCCCACATCCCAGTAATAGCCGAACCACATGCTGTCGCCGACATAGAATCGTTCGTAGGTGCGGTACTCGCGCTTCTTCGTGTTCGCCGTCCGCACGCGTTCGGTGCTCCAGCTCTGGATCGGGCCTTCAACCACGCGCGCTTCGCCGCTCTTGATCGCTTTCACCAGCCGCCAATGGTCCCAACCCATCAGGCCGATGCCGAGCAACGCGATGACCAGACCGAATCCGATCAGCAGTTTGGGCGTAGTGATACCCGAACGCTTGGGCGGCTCGATGAGCTTGCGGTCTTTTGCTCTTTGGATCAGGCGCCAGATGATGCCGAGCAGGATGAAGCCACCTGACAGCCAGACCACCTCGATATCGAACGATGGCTCATTAGCAATGTCGTAAACCAACCGAAAAACCATACGTGATATCAGCGTTGCACGATGATCCGCTGAACACCGGATACCCTTGAAGAGATCAAACCAAGCCCATATGTGCCTTCAGGTAATTGCGATGGAAGCTCGACCTGATGCGGTCCAGCTCCGTTTGCCCGAAACTCGACCACGGTCCGGCCTAACGCATCGAACATTCTGAAGCTCGCATCGGCAGGAAGATCTTCCGGAACAACAACAGTTAGCTCATCAGCACAGGGAACAGGGTAAACACTGAATGAATTCGTGGATCCAAACTCCTGCACGCCAACTTGGGATGCCTCCGCCAACCACCGCATGATCATCACCTCCGTTCCATCGATCCCATCATACGTTCCCACAGCTATTACCCGCTCCAGCGCATCCACCGCAAGTGCCTTTACGCTGCAACCTCCTCCTGGGCAGGGCATCACAACTCGGCCGTTGTTGCCGAAGGCCACGTCCAGCCCGCCATCGGGCATGGTACGCATCACCATGATGGCGCTGGCATTGGTCGTTGTATCAATTACATCCACCGTCACCAGACACTTTCCATCCGCGAGCAACGCCATGTCCCGGGCGAAGCCAACGTACGGAGCGCCTACCGGAAGGAATGTCCGGCCTCCGGAGCCATAGCTCGTGTCCCATTCGCCATTTTCAGTTACCCGCCCCGTAAAGAGCTGTTGTTGGCCTCCAAATCCGGATACGTAACGGATACCCAAGAGGACGATACGCCCGTCGTTGCGCTCGCTCGCACTCAACACCACGGTTGTGTACCCCACTTCCGACGGCCGGAACAATCCATCCACTCCATAACCCTGATCCACAGTGCCGTCAGCATTCAATTGCAAGATCGCCAGATCGGCATCGGGCAATGTGAGCCGCCATCCACCAGCCAGCGCAATTCGGCCATCCTGTTTCAGTACAAGGTCTTGGGCCACTTCCCCCGTGTGGAGGCTGGTTTCGAATATGCCGTTCGATCCGAACGAGGGATCCAAATTCCCATTGGCAAGAAGTTGAAGTGCGACCATATCCCCAACCGGGCCATCGAACTTACCACCGGCAATGATTTGATCGCCAGATCCTACAGCGAGCGAAAGCACCGCATCCGCCGCACCTGATCGCGTAACCGTAAAGCGGCCATCTTCAGAAAAACTGGTATCCAATGCACCATTCTCTTTGAACCTCGCGAACGCAAGATCATCGAACGACCCTTCGAAAAAGGCACTTCCGGCGACAACGATCCGCCCATCTGCCTGCAATGCGATGGCTTCACCACTGCTCGTGGATCCGAAGTTCACGTCCGCAATTCCGGTACCGTTGAAGGAGTTGTCCAACACACCATTTTCCAGAATTCGCATAACGACCATGGCACCTTCTTGTCCTCCACTTGTGGCGGCCACAACTATGCGGCCATCGGGCATCAAGGAAACGTCATTCGCGAGATCGCCACCGAAACCACTGAGTCCTTGCTGCACAACGCCAGCATTTCCGAATGTTGGATCGAGCAACGTAAGTTGGGCGCTCGAACAGAACACTTGACCAAAAAGGAGAAGCGCGATTGGAGATCGAAGGCACATGGGCGGCTTTTTCGAAATATAGCCTTGCCCGTCAACAAGCCAGCCCGAAAACCGCAAATCCCGCCGAAGCGAGGTGTGCGTCAAGCCATGTAGGATCAGTTCAGAATAATATCCACCTGACCAACTGGAGGTAGCTCCAATACTTTGAGGGCCTTGCTGAAATTCAGGATAGTGTTGATGCTGGAGGACGTGGGCCCCATTAGAAGTCTCATGTTCGGGCGGCGGCGGGAGGAACGTTTACGGAGGGTAGAATTCGTCATGTAACGAGGGGTTGGTTTCACTTCACAGCTTAGGAACGGGCACTTTCAGGAACATATTGTGCAACGGACATCAAACTAGCGGAAACACGAACGCCGGCTTACGGGCCGGCGTTCCTGGGGCGGTCCTCCGTGCGAGGGTCAGGCCCGTTCCAGTTGCATCTGATGCTTCTGGATCAGTTTGCGCATGTTGATGAGGGCGTAGCGCATCCGCCCGAGTGCCGTGTTGATGCTGACATCCGTGTGCTCCGAGATCTCCTTGAAACTCATGCTCAAGTAAGTGCGCATGATCACCACATCCCTTTGTTCTTCCGGAAGCTGATCGATCATTTTCCGTACATCATCGTCGATCTGGACATTGATCATCCGCTGCTCCACGTTGAGACCGGGCTGGGACAGCGTTGCGAACACATCATGTTCCTCGTTGCTCCTGACCGTTGGCATCTTCTTGTTCCTACGGAAATGGTCGATCACCAAGTTGTGGGCGATCCGGATCACCCAAGGCAGGAATTTGCCCTCCTCGTTGTACTTTCCACCCTTCAGGTGGCGCACCACCTTGATGAATGTCTCCTGGAACAGGTCTTCGGTCATCTCCCGATCACGGACCATGAGGTAGATGTGCGACCATACTTTTCGCTTGTGCCTGTGCAAAAGCGTTTCGAAGGCGTGTTCATCACCCACGATGTACGCGTTCACAAGTTCAATGTCGGACAGGGATACCGCCGGAGCGGGACGAAGACGTTTGACAAGCATGACCTTACCGTTTAGGTCCGAAGAGGATCTAAGAACTTCGGGGTAGAGGTCTAGCTATGCGGTCTTCGTGGTTTGGTTGAACTGGACTATCGGTTGATAGGTTACCAGCGGTTTACAGGCAATAGACGTGTCGTGTTCCTTTAACGTTGCCTGCGAATGGATATTGTGCAGCGGCCAACAATTATTCCGTTGGCTGAGTCAAATGTAGGTGGGATCGAAGATCCGGCAGGCACCGCAAGCTAATTTCGCGCCCCCGTTCCCGGGTCCATACCGCCCGCCACCCCACTTGCCAGCCTCAATTTCCCCAAAAACCGCCCTGCCCGCCTCCAACCCCGGTCCAAACCCGGGGCCGGTTATTGCGCAGGAAGCCCTTCGCCGATCACTCAAAGGCACTATCCGTGTTGAGGGTGCCCGGGTGCATAATCTGAAGAATATCACGGTAGAGATCCCCCGAGGCAAATTGGTGGTGATCACCGGCCTTAGTGGTAGTGGCAAGAGTTCACTAGCGTTCGACACGCTCTACGCTGAAGGGCAGCGCCGCTACGTGGAAAGCCTTAGCAGCTATGCCCGCCAGTTCATGGGCCGGCTGGAGAAACCCGACGTGGACCGCATCACCGGCATAAGCCCGGCCATTGCCATTGAACAAAAGGTGATGACCAGTAACCCGCGCAGTACCGTGGGCACCAGTACGGAGGTCTACGATCATCTGAAGTTGCTCTTCGCCCGTGTAGGTCATACGATAAGCCCGCAC
>JANNYL010000692.1:0-2241 GCA_031410075.1 Flavobacteriales bacterium | reverse complement strand
GTCGCTACCACTTCCACGCGGGTCATAGAGCACTTCGTTGATCACAACATCGCCGGCCAACGCTGGTTCAGGTAAAGCGAAGGTGAACGTATTCGTGTTGCCGATGAGGTTGCCCGGACAATCGGAGACACCCACAACGGTGATCACATAAAGCTGGCCTACAGGCAAGGACTGCCCTAGGCTGAGTTGCACGTTCGTAGGATCGATCACATCAACCTGCGTTACGGTTAGTACAGGATCGAACGTGTAAACTCCAATGCTCAAACTGGCGGCATTCATCGGCTCATCGAACACCAATTGGATCACCGTGCTGCTGTTCACGAAAACATTCGTGAGGGCTGGCGCTTGTGTGTCGGGCGTTAGGTCATATGCGGAATTCTGCGTTCCAGGTGTACCTCCGTTCGACGCGGTTGAAGCCCTCCAATTATTGACGCTACTGCACGGAGTGAACGGATCTTTCTGCTCCATTGTCCAGCCTCCATCGGCCTTTGCTACATCCTGGTACCAGTCCAACGTGTAGTTCGCCTCATCGATCAACACGCCGTTCGGATCGCGCAACTTGAGCGAGTCAGAATCGTTGTTCAACGACGGGAATGACCCCACCGGGATCTTCCTGTTCACAAAAAAGAACGCTGTGGTATCAGCATCATCCATGATCACACCGTATTGCCCCGGCCCAAGTATCACAGAGGGTAGCACAGTCTGTGAACCGGCATCGCCGAAGGTCCAACCTCCCAGATCATAGATCTGATCCGTGCTTGCGTTGAACACCTCCACGAATTCGACACCCGGTAGCCCGATCTGCGGTGATGGATCGGGGAAGATCTCGTTGATCACCACCGAACGGAATGTGGGTATGTCAGGAATGAAGTAGAGGAAGTTCCGCGTTAGTGCCGCAGCGACGTTTCCAACGCAATCGGACACACCGGTGACGGTGATCGTGTACGACTGGTCGAGGGTCAATGCAGTAGCCAGCGTCAAAAGAACTCGCGCATCTCCTGTAGGCTGCACAAAGGATACCCCAATGGGTGGGTTCAGCGTATAGTTCGCGCCGAACAAGCTGCCAAGGTCCATGGTTTCATTGAACACCAGTTCGAGCTGTGTATCGCTGATGATAACCACACTGGAGAGCAACGGAGCCGTTACATCCGGTACTATGGCGAACACGCTGTTCTCCGCGCCAGGCGTGCCGCCTTGGGCGCTGTTGCTCGCCGTCCAGTTCGTTGAACCGCTGCATGGCGTTGTCGGGTCAATGCGTTCCAAACTCCAGCCGCCAAGGGCTTTTTCTGCGTCGTTGTACCAACCCAATGCGTAATTCACAACATCGATGGACGAAGAATTCTCGTTCGCCAGTTCGAGCGGATCACCATCATTATTGAGCGATGGGAATGTGCTTAGACCAACCACCGTTCCAAAACCCGTGAAGAGCGCAGCGCTGGCATCGTCAGTGAGGATCACATATGCTCCTGGTGGAAGCGGAACGCTGGTCAATAGGCCAATACCGCTGCCGTCACTGATGGTCCAATTCGCGAGATCGAACGTCTTGTCCGTGGTTGTGTTGAATAACTCGATGTACTCCGCCTCCGGAAGTCCGACGGTAGGCGATGGGTCTGCCATCAACTCATTGATGATCACATCACCAGGCGAAGCAACATCAGCAACGAAAAAAAGGAACTCCGAAATGAGAACAGGCGCGGCATTCCCGACGCAATCGGAAACACCGGTGATCGTGATCGTATACGATTGATCTAGGACCAAGGGCGAAGCGAGCGTGAGCAACACGCGATCATCACCCAGTGATTGAGCGAGAATGACCCCGATCGGTGGCGACAACACATAGCTTGCGGTAGTCAAGCTGTTGGAATTCATCGATTCGCTGAACAACAATTCGAGTTCCGTATTGGTGTTCACTGAAACGGTCAAGAGAGAAGGTGCCGTAACATCCGGGATAATGTTGAACACGCTGTTCTGTTCACCCGGTGTTCCACCCTGAACGTCGTTGCTAGCTGTCCAATTCGAGGCCGTGCTGCACGGTGTGGTTGGGTCAATACGCTCCAAACTCCAACCCCCGAGTGCTTTCTGCGCATCGTTGTACCAACTGAGAACATACGATACAGCATCAATTACAGTGGCATCGCCGTTGGCAAGCTCCAACGGGTCCCCTGCGTTATTGAGCGAAGGGAGCGTGCTTGCGATCACGACCGCGCCGAAACCCGTGAACAACGCAGCGTTCGCAGCACT
>JANNYL010000691.1:0-1271 GCA_031410075.1 Flavobacteriales bacterium | reverse complement strand
GGCCAGCCATCAGCATCGCGCCCCAGTTCGGTGTAGTAGCCAAATGGCTTCAGGAGCACGCAGATGGCGATGTGCATCAGCGCCACTTTTTCATCCTTCTTGAACTCGCGGGCATGCTGCCCCAATTCCTGCACGCCGATCAAAAAAATGATGCCGTTCAGGTCCACCGGTCCCTCGAAGCGCGTTTCCATCTTCTTCAACAGGTCGCGCCAACGTTTTTCGAATGAGAGGTCCACGGATGATTAGGGGGTGAAAGGTGGATAGGGTGTGAAAGTGGAAAAAGTGCGGAGCCGGCAAAGGTCGTTGGTAGAAGATCCCGCACCTTTCCACCCACACACTTTATTGCCGTTCAATGAATTGGATCGATTGGGCCATCATTGGCCTTCTGGGCTTCGCTGCCGTGCGGGGGTTTATGCGTGGCTTCATTGTGGAGGTATGCAGCTTGGTGGGCCTGGTCCTCGGCATTTGGGGCGGCATACACCTCAACGACAAGGTCGCCCAGTTGCTCGGCATGGATCCAGCGAAAGAGGCCCTGTCTTTTCTGGCTACCCTGGCTATCATCATGCTGCTCGTTCACCTCATCGGGCGCGTGCTCACCACCGCGGTTGATGCCGCTCAACTCAGCCTGCCGAACAAATTGGGCGGCACCCTCTTTGGCCTTGTGCGCAAGGCTTTTGTATTAAGCGTGTTGCTGAATATCGCTTTTGCAAAGCGCGATAGCTCGTGGGTGCCATCGGTGGGCACGCAACAAGCCTCCGTGTTGTTCTCGCCTTTACGAGCGTTCGCCCCCATGGTCGTTCCGGCCCTCAAAGAAACCAAGTGGGTGAAGGGTGCGATCGAAAAGGTGAAAGCAGAGGTGGGGAAGGTGGGGGTGGAGTGGAAGGCAAATGACGTGGGATTATCGCCCCCTCTGGCACAAGCCTTCCCGCCACAAGAGTTACCACTGGCCAACAGAGCGTGGTCTCTTGTGCCATCCCGCGAACGGGACAGGTTGTGCGAAGGTATCCACGACAACTGCTGTTGAAGACTTTGTCTTCTCGACCGATCAACTTCGTTCCAGTTCAAAAGACCACCAGCGATCGCTCGCGTGTCGCGAGTGCGCAAACCTGCCCTCGAAGATGGTGTGAAAGTTTATTGGCAGAGTTGCAAGAGAACACGCGCGACACGCAAGCGCGCGCCTCTTCACTCTACGCGAGCACTTGCGGGGTATGATTCGTAAAGGTGTGCCGAGGCAACCTTCTGTCGTACACAGCCGACCTTTCTTGATCGAT
>JANNYL010000690.1:0-1667 GCA_031410075.1 Flavobacteriales bacterium | reverse complement strand
ATGTCACTCCGGCCCTGAGCCGGAGTCTCTCGAAAGTTCCCGGGACACTACTGATCAAGAAATGAGAACATGATCGATGCGCATCAGTCCCGTTGAGTTCGCGGACATCGAGAAGTTGGTGCCGTTCCAGCCTCCCGGTTGGGATGATATCCCCGGCGACTTCCGCACGTTCATCGACAAGCCTTATTACGATCAAGTGAAAGGCGAAGTGGGCGGTGTGATCGTGGCCATCGGAGCGATCATTTATCATGTGGATACCGCGTGGCTAGCCAAGATCATCGTACATCCGGACCACCGGAACAAAGGCTACGGCAAAGCGATCACCCAAGGACTATTTAACCGTATCGATCACAAGCGCTACCGCACTATTTACTTGGACGCAACGGACATGGGCCACCCGGTCTACTCGTCGCTCGGCTTCGTTGATGAAGTGAGCTACCAACATTTCAGCAGGCCAGAGAGCGGAATTGTCGCGGAGAAGGAAATGCGCGCGCGCACGTCCACGGTTGCGGATCGAGCGGCCCTGTTGGAACTGGATCAAGCGGTGTACGGCGAGGATCGCCTTCCGCTCCTGGCGGATCACCTGCTCACCGCCCGCGTGGTCGAAGCCGAGGGGCGGATCGTTGCGGCCTACTTCCCTACGCTCATCCAGGGGCACATCATCGCCACGGATGTAGGCCATGCTGAACCGTTGATGCGCGAGCGCTTGACGACCTTCGATAAAGCGCAGCTACCGGTATCGAACACCCGCGGGATCGAGGTTCTTAAGCGCTTGGGTTGTGTCGAAACGCGCATCTCGCGCCGCATGTACCTGGGTGAGCGTAGATCTTGGCGGCCGGATCTGATCTTCAATCGCACCAGCGGGCAATTGGGTTGATCCTTGAACTGAAGACCACAGGACACGGTGGTACTTTCTCCGTTCCGAAGGATACCAAGGATCAAAAACAAAGAAGCCCCTCGAAAGGGGCTTCTTTGTTTGCGGACCGGACGGGACTCGAACCCGCGACCTCCGCCGTGACAGGGCGGCATTCTAACCAGCTGAACTACCAGTCCGTTTACTTCTGGATCCCTCCAAAAGCGGGGCAAATGTAGCCGTAGTGTCGATCCGTGCAAACGAAGTAACCCGCGCGCGACGATTCTTCAGTAAAGACGGGCCCTTTTCAACAGAAACTCGAGCAGAATAGGCGAGAATCCTTTGTTGATATCCGCTTCCACAAGGTCGATGCGGTATTGGCCACACTTCAATTTCAACTGGTGCCAGTGATCGGCCATGGCGGTTCGGTAGGCTTCGCGCACCTCAGCAGGGTGGGCTTTTACCTGTTCACCACTCTCCAGATCAACAAAGGTGTATGGACGGTCTTCCAGTTGAAGTTCCAATTCGTTCTTGCGGTCCACCACGTGGAACAAGATGATATCATGCTTGTTGAACCGCAGGTGCTGCAGCGCATCGAACATGGCGGCCTGATCCGTGCCGCTGTCCATCATATCACTGAGGATCACCACCAATGAGCGTCGGGGTGCGCGGTGGGCGATATCGTGCAGCGCTTCCACGATCGAAGTCTTCTGGCCTTGGACAGGTGCACCCACAGCGAGCAGGTTCTCCAAATGCGTCATCACGTGCTTCAGGTGCACGGCATTGCTGCGCGCCTGCTCGATCACCTTCACTT
>JANNYL010000689.1:0-14642 GCA_031410075.1 Flavobacteriales bacterium | reverse complement strand
CGTTCTCCACGCCGTAGCAGAAGCCGAAGTGCCTGGCGAAGACGAAGCGCACCGGTCCCAAGTCCAGCAGGGTCGGGCTTAGGTCCTTCTTCTTGGGATCCTGGGCCTTGCGGAAGGCTTTCAGGCGGCCGATCAGGTTGCTGCGGTAATGGGTAGGTATCTCGAATGAGCGCATGGGATGATGCAAATGTCGGTGTAGGTGCAGGGTATTGGGTACAGGGTAGTGGTACCGCGTTGACCAGCGTGGTACCCACTACCCGCAGTCAACCTCCGGGAGATCAGCTATTTCTGTTACATTCGCACCCCTTTTCAAAGGAAGCTTGTGCAGCGGCACCACAGGCCAACCCAAACAACCTCTCGGTCAGTGCCGCCTCGGATCGGGATACAAACAGAAAGTAGAATGTCAGCAGAACAGAACAAGATCGTCTTCGCAGAACCACCCGCCGATTTTGATTGGGCCGGATTGGAAGATGACAAAAAAGGCATTACTCCTGGCGAACGGGAGAAGATGGAGAAGGCCTACGAGGACAGCCTCACGAGCATTGCCGAGAAGGAAGTGCTCATGGGAAGTGTTGTGGGCATGAACAAGAAGGAAGTCGTCATCAACATCGGGTACAAGTCCGAGGGTGTCGTTCCACTGAGCGAATTCCGTTACAAGCCCGATCTGAAGATCGGTGACCAAGTAGAGGTTTACATCGAGAAGCAGGAAGATCGCGGTGGTCAGATGATCATCAGCCACAAGACGGCACGCGTGCACAACGCATGGGGCAAGGTGAACCATGCCCTGGAGACCAATGAGATCATCACGGGCTTCGTGAAATGCCGCACCAAAGGCGGTCTTATCGTGGACGTGTTCGGCATCGAGGCCTTCTTGCCAGGTAGCCAGATCGACGTGAAGCCAATTCGTGACTACGACCAGTTCGTGGGCAAGAACATGGAGTTCAAGGTTGTGAAGATCAACCAGGAGTTCAAGAACGTAGTGGTTTCCCACAAGGCACTGATCGAAGCAGAACTGGAAGCCCAGAAAAAGCAGATCATCAGCGGCCTGGAGAAAGGTCAGGTGCTCGAGGGCACTGTGAAGAACATCACCAGCTACGGTGTGTTCGTGGACCTGGGCGGCGTGGACGGATTGATCCACATCACCGACCTCAGCTGGGGCCGCGTGAGCCATCCGGAGGAGATCGTTCAGCTGGATTCGAAGATCAACGTTGTTATCCTGGATTTCGACGACGAGAAGCGCCGCATCGCTTTGGGATTGAAGCAGCTGAGCCCGCACCCTTGGGATGCCCTCAGCGCCGATATGAACGCTGGCGACAAGGTGAAAGGCAAAGTGATGGTGATCACCGACTACGGTGCTTTCGTAGAGATCACTGCCGGCGTAGAAGGCCTCTTGCACGTGAGCGAAATGAGCTGGAGCCAGCACTTGCGCAGCCCGAAGGACTTCTTGAAGGAAGGCCAGGAGATCGAAGTACAGATCCTGAACATCGACCGCGAAGAGCGCAAGATGAGCCTGGGTATGAAGCAGCTCGCTGCCGATCCATGGGCCGATATCGAGTTCAAGTACCCCGTGAACTCACGTCACAGTGCCAAGGTTCGCAACTTCACACACTTCGGCATTTTCGCCGAACTGGAAGAAGGCGTGGATGGCCTGATCCACATCAGCGACCTGAGCTGGACCAAGCGCATCAAGCATCCGAGCGACTTCTGCAAGATCGGTGACGACATCGAAGTGCAGGTGCTCGAAGTGGACAAGGACAACCGCCGCTTGAGCCTCGGCCACAAGCAGGTGGAAGAGAACCCTTGGGATGTGTTCGCTGACACCTTTACGGTGGGAAGCGTACACGAAGGAACCTTGGTTGGCCGCAACGGCAGCAGCTTCATGGTCGCATTGCCCTACGGTGTAGAAGGCACTGTTGCTCTGAAGCATCTGAAGAAAGCCGATGGTAGCAAAGCCAATTTGGAGGAAAAACTCCCCTTCAAAGTGCTCGAATTCAATGCCGAGGCACGCCGCATCGTATTGAGCCACACGCGCACCTTCGAAGAGGGTGATGACGCTGCTGAAACCACTCCAGCTTCCGGACCTAAGCGGGCGAGCCGCAAGTCTGAAGGTGCAGATGGTGGTGGGCAAAGCGCCAGCATCAAGAGTGTGAACGATAAGGTTGAAAAGAGCACGCTGGGTGACCTGAGCGTTCTTGGCGACCTGAAGAACAAAATGGAAGCGGGTGAAGGTGCCCCTGCCGTGAAGAAGGTGAAGAAGGCCAAGAAGACCGTTGACGAGACGGACGAAGAAGAGGCCTGATCCGATCCTGAACAAATGAATGAAGGGCGATCCGCGAGGGTCGCCCTTTGTTTTGCTCCGTGGGAAACAGGATCTAAGCCCGTGCCTCTTGGACCCAAGGCACCACAGCTTTCATCACTCGTTCCTGACCGTGATCGTTTATCAATCGAAGCAGCAGTTCCAGAGCGGCTTGGGCATCGTGCGCCGCTCGGTGTTTATGGCCTTGCCGGATCCCGAAATAGCGAGACAAACTACCCAGGTTGTAGTAGCTGAGGTTGGGTACCAATTGCCTGCATAGCCGCTCGGTGCAGAGGGTATCTGGTTGGTAGGATAGTCCTGTGCGAGCAAGCTCATGCTGTAGCGCGGTCATATCGTACCGCACATTGTGTGCTACCATGATGCGGCCGTGCGTGGAAGTGTACAGGCTTTTGGCAACCGTCGGGAAAAAGGGCGCACCTTCCAGCATTCGAGGGGTGATACCGGTAAGCTTCTGAATGAATGGTGATAGCTCAGAGCTGGTATTCACAAGCGTATTCCACCTGTCCAGTTCACTGATACCGTTGTGCGCGATAACCGCCACCTCGATAATGCTACCGCGCATAGGATCGCCATGTGTGGTTTCCACATCAACAACGATGAACTCGGCGGGCTGCATAAGGGTGGCTTCATACGTGGCATCGGTCGCTTGGGTTATGGATGACATAAGCCCACCATCATGACGCCATTAAAGACCACTCTACCTTTCGGGCCATTAGACCGCCGATGTTCAGACCCCTCGCTTTGTTCTTCTTCAGGCTCTTTGGCTGGAAGGTCATAGACCACCGCCCGCAGCCCATGGGGCAATGCATTTACGTCGTCGTTCCGCACAGCAGTAATTGGGACTTTCTTGTCGGGATCAGCGCTCGAAGTATTGGTCGATTGCGGAATACGAAATACCTGGCAAAGAAGGAACTCTTCGCTTGGCCGATCGGCTGGCTGTTCAAGGCGTTGGGCGGCTATCCCGTTGACCGGGGCAAGAACACGAACGTTACAGAACAGGTTGTTCACTACTTCAAAACCATTCCGGACTTCAGCATCGGCATTGCACCGGAAGGCACACGCAAGGAAGTGAGCCGATGGAAATCGGGCTTTTGGCGGATCGCGAAAGGGGCGAACGTCCCGTTGATCCTTACCTCGTTCGACTACGGGCGAAAGGAGGTGATCTTCAGAGAACCGTTCCATGTGACGGATAACATGGACGCTGATCTTGCGTGGATGATGGACTACTTCAAGCCTTTTCGAGGGAAGAACCGATCGAAGCGTTCATCCTGAATATTGGCACTATCCTTGAAAGCGGTGCGCCGCCAATTCAATCCATGCTGACAAGACTGACCCTGCTGGCGATCGCATTCATCGGAGCTGATTGCGCACTGGCGCAGAGCGATGTTTCCATTTCCGGCGAAACCACGGAGGGTGCAACCCTTGAATTACCCGGAGCATCAAGGGGGAAGTTCTGCATCGTGGCTCTAGCGGCCAGCAAAAAAGCAGAGCCTATGCTTCAAGAATGGTATGAACCTGCTTACCTGCGGTTCGTGGCAAAACAAGGCTTGTTCGCCTCGGAACATGAAGTGGAACTTTGGATGGTGCCGGTATTCACAGGCTTGAACAAGACGGCTTTCGGACCTGTTATGAAGCGCCTCAAGGAGGAAGCTGATCCGGAGATCGCCAGACATGTGGTGTTTGTGAAGGACGATGCAGCGACGCTTCTAGCGGCATTGGGCATAAAGGAAAAAGACGTTCCATACTTTTTCCTCTTCGATCGCATCGGAAAACTGGTGCATCAAGAGCACGGAAATTTCACTGTTGAGAAACTCGATGCCCTGGAAGAAGCGATGAACGAATGATAATACCGTTTCGCAGTAAAGAGGCATCCAAAGGTGCGCCGCTATTTTTCGTAGGGCGATACGAGGAGTTTGTTGCGTAGCGGGGCCTACGGGGCGAACTACTCGGAGAAGCCATGCGGAAAAAGAGCAAGCATATCGGATGGGGCTTTACTGCGAATCGGTATAAGACCTGTCAATGATCCAATTCAGGATTTTCAGAAGGAATACATTCGCCCCTCTTTTCCGCAGAACAACCCTCTATCAACCAACACACATGAACATGTTACAGAACTCCGTTTTTGCCGTTGCGCTCGCGGGATCGCTCTTCGCGTGCGGTGCCTCATCAGGTCCAGGTGGTGACAATACCGCCTCTGCTCCGAAGTCCTCGATCGTTGCCAATGAAGTATCCGCAGATCCGCAGAAGCCTGTGAAAGAAGCAGGAACAGGCGAAGGCCTTTTCGCGATCATCACTACGCGCCTGGGTGTGATCAAGTGTATGCTGGACTACCAAGCGGCACCCATGACGGTGGCCAACTTCGTGGCCCTCGCACAAGGCAAGCAGCACAACACGTCAAAGCCGGATGGCACACCCTTTTACGACGGCACCATTTTCCATCGTGTGATCCCGGGCTTCATGATCCAAGGTGGTGATCCGACGGGCACAGGCATGGGCGGTCCCGGTTACAAATTCGCCGACGAGTTCGATCCTACAAGTGAGATCTACAAGGCCGCGTATGCACGTGGTACGATGGCCATGGCCAACTCCGGTCCCAACACCAACGGCTCACAGTTCTTTATCATGCATCAGCAATACGGGCTTCCTTACAGCTATTCGATCTTCGGCAAGGTCGTCTCCGGCCAGGAAACCGTGGATGCCATCGCTACCGTTCCCCGTGGCGCAAGTGACAAGCCGAATGAGAACGTGAGCATGACCGTGAAGATCGAAGCTGTGGGCAAAGCCGCCAAGGCTTTCGATGCAGTGAAGGTGCTGGCGGCCAACAATGCGAAGTTCCAATCCCGCTAACGACTACCACCCCAACAGACCTAAACACCCGAACAATATCGTGGAATCAATCGACAAAGGTGAAGGTCTCTTCGCCACGATCACTACCGCTAAAGGTGCGATCAAGCTGAAGCTCGAATACCAGAAGGTGCCCATGACCGTGGCAAGCTTTGTGGCCTTGGCCGAAGGCAAGCAGCACAATACGGCGAAGCCTGACGGCGCACCCTACTACGACGGCATCAAGTTCCACCGCGTGATCGCTGACTTCATGATCCAGGGAGGCGACCCTACTGGCACCGGAGCGGGTGGGCCTGGTTACAGGTTCCCCGATGAGATCGATCGGAGCTTGAAACATGACCGTCCGGGCACGTTGAGCATGGCGAACGCTGGTCCTTATTCGAATGGCAGCCAATTCTTCATCACCCACAGGGCGACTCCGCACCTGGACGGCAATCACGCCGTATTCGGCTACGTCGTGAACGGTCAGGATGTGGTAAACGCCATTGCTGGCGGGGACATAATGACAAGTGTGAAGATCGAAGCCGTAGGCACTGACGCACAAGCGTTCGATGCCAAAAAGGTCATCGAAGCCAACAAGGCGAAGTTCTTGACGCGCTAACGACGGCGGCCACCACCGCCTTGAGAACGACCGCCGCCGCCACCTTGGCGGCGGTTGTCGTTCGGGGTCTTTTTTACTCGCTCTTCCGGCCGATAAGCTGGTGCCGGGCCAAGTGATTCTGGCAGCGGCATCTTCTTCACCTCGTAGCCGATCAGCTTTTCGATGTTGCCGAACTCCCGCATCTCCTTGTCATTCACGAAGGTGATCGCTTGCCCCTTTCGTGCAGCACGAGCAGTTCTACCAACCCGGTGCACATAATCCTCTGGATCGCGTGGCACGTCGTAGTTCAGGATCAGGTCGATATCGTCGATGTCGATACCTCGGCTCACGACGTTCGTTGCTACCAGGATCCGCAGCTTCCGGTTCCGGAAGTCCAGCATCACTTGTTCACGTTCGCTCTGCTCCAGGTCACTGTGCATGCCTTTCGCGTTGAATCCTCGTTTTTGCAAGTGATTGGCCAGATTCCTGACTTCCACTTTTTTGCCAGCGAATATGATGATGCACGAAGCTTCGTTCGTCCGAAGGATGTGCTCCAGGATTGCCGATTTTTGCGCTTCGTAGATCACATAGGCCTCTTGTGCCACGCCTTCGGCAGGTTTGCTGAGTGCGATACTGATCTCGACAGGATCGTGTAGGACCTGCTTGGCAAGGGTACGTATCTCAGGAGCCATGGTGGCACTGAACATCAGGGTCTGACGCTCCTTCGGGAGAAAGGTGATAATGCGATTGATGTCATCAATGAAGCCCATGTCTAGCATACGGTCCGCTTCGTCGAGCACGAGGAATTCCAAACCTTGTGTAGGAACGTACCCGAGGTTCAAGTGGCTCAGGAGCTTGCCAGGGGTAGCCACGATCACTTCGGTCCCACCGGTGAGTGCTGCCTTTTGCTGATCGAAGGAGGCGCCGTCGCTACCGCCATAGACCGGCATGCTGGTGATCGGTGTGTAGTACGCGATGGCCTGCATTTGTTGATCGATCTGAAGAGCAAGCTCCCGTGTAGGAACCACGATGAGTGCCCGTATGCTCCCATCAACTCTTGGCCTGAACGAATGGATCACGTCAATGATCGGTAGCAAAAAGGCCGCTGTCTTTCCGGTACCGGTTTGCGCGCAGGCGATCAGGTCTCGACCATCGAGAGCTGCGGGAATAGCTTGCGCTTGGATCGGAGTGGGCTTGCGGATGCCCATGGCGTCGAGGCCTTGAAGCAATCCTTCATGCAAGCCCAGTGTGCGGAAATCGTCAACGACCAAAGGTTCGGTCGGTTCTGTGGAAGGATTCATATAGTGTAAGTCGCGCGAAAGTACGCCCCTTGGCCGCGCAAGTGTGGGAAGGCTCAGGAAGCCTTACGCAGCGTATGATCCTGCACGTCGAAAGTGAGTTGGAAGGTGGTGCCTTCACCTCTCAACAACCGGATGCGACCGTCAAGCTGGGTGGCCAAGGTCCTGACCAACTCGGAGCCGAACGAATCGCTGTTGAAGAATTGCTCATGGCCCATGCCCACACCGTCATCACTGAACAAGAGTTCGCACTGGTTTTCGCCCATGCGTCGCATGATAATCGTTATGCGGCCTTGGTCCCGGTCCTTGAACGCGTGTTTGGCGGAATTTGTGATCAACTCGTTCAAAAGCAGGCTCAAGGGGATCAGGTCCTCCAAATGGGCATGGTCGTAAGTGACCGTAAGATCCAATGAGACCTTGCCTGCAAGGCCATAATTCTTCAGCACAGCCTCTCCAAGTGCCAGCGTATGGGCTTTCACGTTGATGCGGTTCAGATCACCGCATCGGTAGATATGTTCATGGACGAGGGCCATTGACCGCACTCGCCCCTGGCAATCGCTCAGCACTTCTTGCAACGCATCGTTATCGATATAGGTGCCCTGCATTTTCAGCAAGGTGTTCACGATCTGCAAATTGTTCTTTACGCGGTGGTGGATCTCCTTCAGTTGTACGTCCTTCTGATCCTCGTTCACCAAGGACTCTGCCAACCGCAAGTTCTGTCTTTCCAACTCCATGCTCTTCGCTTTGAGCTCCTCTGTTTGCCGAAGCACCACCTGGTTCTTCAACAATGTGCGACGCGTGAGTTTGCGCATACGTCGAACCATCATGATCAATCCGGAAACGATGATGAGCAGAACGATGAAGCCAAGTATCCAGAATCGTCCTGTGGCTCGCTCATGCGTGGCGGATTCCTCGTTCGCTTCAGCGCGCAGACGCATGCTGTCAAGCTCTTCGTTCTTGCGCTGGTTGCTATAGAGCGCTTGAAGACCAACCATTCGTTCAGCCATGCGTTCATTGAAGAGCGAGTCCTTCAAAGCAGCATGTGCACGATGCATGGCCAGAGCTCCAGAGAGTTCACCCGTGCCCTCGTAAACACGGCTCATCAACGCGAACAACTTCGGGTCTTTGGGCAGTTCCGAGTGGTCTTGGCTCAATTTGAACGCTTGGTCCAAATAGTTGCGGGCGTTGGCCCAATCGCTCAAAGCGATGTTAGCTTCAGCCAAGTCTCGCAAAGCCCGTGAGGCGAGAACCGGATCATGGATCTTGCCTAAGACATCATTCGCCCGGGTCAAGATCGGAAGAGCTGCGGAATACTTGCGCTGGGCGATCAGTGCCTCGCCTTGTCCAAGCCATACAGAAGCCAATCCAGAAGGATTATCATGCGCCGAGTAATAGGCTATGGCATTCTCACTTTGTTGGAGCACTTCGCTGAACCTTCCCGCCAGGACCAAGCTATTGATCAGATCAACGATGCCTTTGCCCATCTCGGCGCTATCACCAGTGCTTTTCAGCAGGAACAACGCCTGTCTGCGGAACTCAATGGCCTTGTCAAAAGCACCGATGCGTTCATAGGCTTCACATAATGAGCGAAGGTCTTCGGCCAAGCCGCGGGCATCGGAGTATCGTTCACTAATACCCACGATACGGATCGCTGAAACGAGGAACTGATCGTAGGCTCCAGCTCTGTGTTCCAGTTCACGCTGCTGGCGCAAGGCCCGAAGCAACAATGGTTGGTCGCCCGATCGCTCGGCGAAGGAAACGGCCATGGTCACCTTGGTAAGGCTTTCACCCGGCTGTGCTTTGGCTTGTGCAGCGGCGATGGCCAAAATGGCTCTCGCACGCTCTGCCGACGTAACGGCTCCCTCCACATCCGCGTGAGCACTGTCTTCCTGCCGAGAGGCCATGGCAGGAACAGTTGCCAGGCCGCAAAGAAGTAAGAGGATGACGATCGGTATGGAACGCATTCTATAGGACTATTGCCAGCCGTATTGATGGATCATGGCGGCCTTCGTACGTGAGGAACCCCGACCCGGTTTCGACCATCGCCATACATTGCCTCCCAGCCATAGCAACAGCTGCGGCGAGCAAAGCATGCGTGTGAGCGTAGAAGTTTGCGTTACGAATGTGGATGAAGCCCTTGCGGCCGAGCGTGCGGGTGTCGATTCCGTGGAAGTCTGTTCCTGGCTGGCCTGTGGAGGCTTAACGCCCAGCTATGGCTTGGTGAACACGCTGAAAGAGCACTTGAAGTTGACCATGCGGGTACTTGTGCGGCCTACACCAGGTGGTTTCTTCTACAATGACCTTGAACGTCAGGCCATATTGCGGGACAGTATGCTCATCGGTATTAACGGTATGGCGCTGGTGGCCGGAGGTTTGGACAAGGATGATGATCCAGAACGCGTCTTGCTGAAAGGCATCCTGCTCGCAGCACCTGATAGCGAGATCACCTTCCACAGGGCCATCGATCGCGCACGCAACCGCGGATCGGCGCTCGACTTGTGCATGCAGCTTGGGGTGCATAGGGTACTAACCTCCGGTGGGGAAACATTGGCAATGGACGGCCTTCGGGAATTGAAACGATCAGTGGAACAGGTGAAGGGTCAATTGAAGATCGCAGCAGCAGGCGGGATCGATGCGAAGAATGTGGTGGAGATCATGGAGAAGACCGGCGTGAGCGAAGTGCATTTCTCTGCGCAACGGCCGCGGATGGTCAAAGTGAAGGGTGCATCCATGAGTTCGGCCAACGCCGGTGTGAACTTCGAAACGGAGCCGGATGTAGCGAAGATCGAAGGGGTGCTCAACGCCCTTTCCAAAGCAGGCTTACGATGAATGCGCTGCAAGCCGCAGGCCATAGGCTTCAGGCTGAATTCGGGGTCGCCACGCCAAGTGCAACGAGCCAACGTCGCAGGGTAGCGCAGCGCAGCTTGTGGCTTGCGGCTTTCGGCCTGTGGCAATTCGCGGCACTCGCGCAGGAATCCCACATCCCGCTGAACGACGGCTGGCAGTTCCAACAAGTAGGGAAGGAGCAGTGGTGCACCGCCGAAGTGCCAGGTGTGGTTCAAACGGATCTGTTGCGCCACGGCCTGATCCCCGACTTCTACAAGGGCAGCAACATCGACAGCGTACAGTGGATCGAGAACGAGGATTGGATCTACAAGCGCACGATCAACGCGACAGGCTCGCTTCTGAAGCACGGCCACATTGATCTCGTCTACAAAGGACTGGACACCTTCGCGGAAGTCTACCTGAACGACTCGCTTCTCGGCAAGGCGGACAACATGTTCCGGACCTGGGAGTGGCCGATCAAGGAACTGTTGAGACCCGGCGTGAACGAGCTGAAAGTCATCTTCCGCAGTCCGATCAAGGAAGGGGCGAAGCTGCGCGATGCGTATGGCATCCAACTGCCGCACGACAACGATCCCAGTGGCGTGAGCCCCTACATCCGCAAGGCGGCTTACCAGTTCGGTTGGGACTTCTGCCCGCGACTGGTGACGAGCGGGATCTGGCAGGGTGTGGAGTTGAGGGGGTGGAGCACAGCTAGGATAGTGAGCGCGTACGTCACAGCCAAGAGTGACAGCCTGAAGACGGGATCCGAGGGATTCACGGTAATAGTGGAGTTCGAACGAGATGATTTTTTCTCACCAAGAATATCTGCTTCCTTGAATGGTAAAAAGGTATATGATTCTGGCAGCAGCTCATGGACAGATGACGTGGTTCAACCTCACAATCGAAGTTGGCACTCGTTCACCCTTCACTCAAACATCGAGCGGTGGTATCCGCATGGGTTGGGCAAACCAAAATTGTACAAACTGTGGATCGAAGCAAGAAATGATGAGGGTTTATCAAGTTGGGATGGCCCCGTAGTTCTTTCAAGTTGGGAGGGTGAGATTGGGTTCAGAACGGTCGGGTTGAACCAACCAATCGACAGTTCAGGTCAAGCTTTTGAAGTGCAGATAAACGACAAGGGCATATTCATGAAAGGAGCGAATATGGTGCCGCCAAGCATGCTCTTACCGACTGCAGGCGATGCCGCTTGGGTAGACGCAGTCGCAGAAATGAAACGAGCGCACATGAACATGGTGCGCGTGTGGGCAGGTGGTGTTTATCCTCCCGAAGCGTTCTTGGATGCTTGTGATACTGCTGGTATTCTTGTGTGGCAGGATCTCATGTTTGCGAATATGGTTCCTGCGGAAGGCAAGTTCTTGGAAAATGTACGTGGTGAGATCCGCGATGTATTAGCTCGGTTGCTGAAGCACCCTTCAGTAGTCCTTTTCTGCGGGAATAATGAACTGAATGTGGCATGGCGGAATTGGGGATGGCAGGAGCGATATGACCTGCACGGTGATGATTCGATCCGGATTGAAAACATGAATGATATCCTTTTTGCTGAGGACTTCGCAAACGACCTTAAACAATTATCTGGTAACCGCATTCCTTACACACCAACCTCCCCCCTCAGCAACTGGGGCAACGCCGAAGGCCTGAAGAACGGCGACCTGCACTACTGGGGCGTATGGCACGGCGACAGCGCCTTCAGTTCCTTCAAGAACAATGTGGGCCGCTTCGTGAGCGAGTACGGTTTCCAGAGCTATCCTGACAGCGCGATGCTCTCGCACTACATCGATCCGAAGGAACTCTACCTCGGCAGCCCGGCGATGAAACGGTTGCAACGCAGCTACAAAACCGACAAGCCGATCTGGGATGCGATCAAGCGCGAGTTGGGTAAAGAGCCGAAGACCTTGGACGAGTTCATCGAGGACAGTCAGGAAGTGCAGGCCAAAGCCTACCGCATGGCCATCGAAGCGCACATGGCCGCGCAGCCGCATTGCATGGGCACGCTCTTCTGGCAGCTGAACGATTGCTGGCCCGGGCCCAGTTGGAGTTTGATCGATTTTGAGGGAAAATGGAAGCCCGGTATGTACGAGGTGCAACGGCTGTATGGGCGATGAACGTCATCAGCAGTCGAGTGAAGTATCCCGGCGATATCGTTCCTTAGCTGATCATCGACAAACACTCGAGCTGCATGATCCCATATCGACTCCTGTTCGGAACACTTTGTACCGCTTTTTTCATTGCTTCTGTTCACGACGTGCACGGCCAATGCACCAATACAGCATTGTATCCGTCGAATTTCGTCACGCCGATCAGTTCGGGCCAGGTAACAACCATTTCAGGTTGCAGTTGGCAAACAGAATATTCGCACATCATTGGTGTTATTGCTGGCGTGGATTATGAGTTCACGATCTCGGATACGTCGTTCATCACCGTGCATCAAGGCACGTTCGATGGTCCTGTCTTGGGTTTTGGGCAATCCCCGCTGACCATTTCGACAACGACCAACGAGGACTTGTTCCCTCATTGGAATACGGACAGCAATTGCGGCGGAGCCCAGAACTGTCTGACCACCACCGTGCAGTTGATCCTCGACTGCACAGCTCCATTGGCTGCAGTGGCCCCGGTTGTGATTGATTGTGTTGCGGGCCAATTCACACTGAACGTGTCCGTGTCCAGTTTGGGTTCGTGTACCAATTTGGAGATCGCGAACAACGCTGGCGTAGCGTCCACCTTCACCAGCGCGCCTGGCACCTTTGCCATTGGGCCATTTCCTATCGATGTGCCGGTGGCGCTAACTCTGGTGCACGACCAGAACTCTCTTTGCAACGTGCCATTGGGAAGTTTCGTGAACAGCCCGTGCATCATCCCGGTGGAGTGTTCGAACCCACTGTCGGAATCGTATTGTTATGTTGATTTCGACGCGCATTTCTGGCTCTACCAGAATACGGGCACAGAACCGTTGGCGATCATCTTTTCGGCTGGCTCCATTGAGAATGTGGCCTATGACCATTTGGCGATCTATGATGGTATGGACAATACCGCTCCGCTGCTCTGGGCGCACACGAGCTCTGGTTCATTCGATCTCACTGGTCTTGTAACAGTGAGCACGGGATCGGCGATCTACATGGAGATGACATCGGATGTATCCATCGCTTGTGGATCGGGCCAAGCCGAGTGGTTCTGGACCGTTGGTTGTTTGGATTGCGCTCTTCCTGTGGCTGCGTTCACGTTGGTTGAGGACTGCCTGCACAACGCGTACAACATCGCAGTGAATGTGACCAACACAGGCTCGGCCCAAGACGTGCGTCTCGTGAATTCCTGGTCCAATGACACGTTGAACGCCGTGGGTTTGGGAACAACACTCGTAGGACCTGTTCCAGTGGGCCAAACAGCACATGTTTCCGTGCTGAACGGAGAGAACGAATTGTGCCGGATCACCAGCCCCGATTTTTTCCTGCCTGTGAATGCATGTGTGATCACCGCTTGTGAGTCCATCGGCGTGGAATATTGCTACACCAACGCGGACACGGCCTGGTTCATCTACCAAAGCGGGACCGACATTCCCGTCACCATCAGCTTTGCATACGGCCAGCTTTTGACGAACGATAACATCTTGTTGTACAACGGCCTGAACACATCCGCGCAACTGGTGTACCTGGGCAATCAGAACGGTCAGATCGGCGGATTGGCACTTTCGAGCAATAACACGGACAATGCACTCACGCTGAAAGTGGCCAGCAATGGATCGGGATCATGTGCGACCGGGGAGGCCACGCAGCCGATCTATTGGACCGTTGGTTGCGGGCTGGTAGGGGAGGCCGAGCGGTCCACTGATGAGTTTGCCGTTTTTCCGAACCCGACCAGCGGCGAGCTTTTCATTCGCCCATCGGAATTGATCAATGGATCCGTGCTTCTTGAAGTGTTCGATGTAGCGGGCCGCTCGGTCATGAAAGAACAGTTCAACGCCGTCTCCGGATCGAATTTCACTGCGGACCTGGGTGGCTTGATGAATGGTCACTATTCCATTCGGATCTCATCTCGTCAAGGACTTTTCGAAAAGTCCATTCAGATCGTTCGATGATGATCTCCTGGAAATATTCACCGTGAACGGAGAACCTGACGTTGATCCCTTCCACTTCCACAAACTGATCTGACATGATCACACATCCGCAACTCTTCAAGGTCGCTTTTGCTGCTTCACTGTTACTGTTCGTCGGCGAAAGCACAGCACAGTGTACCAATACGTCCTTGTATCCTCCGCAGGCAATAATTCCGAATGCGGGCGGGGCTATCACGACCATTTCTACGTGCAACTTCCAAACGGAATATGCGCGGATCACGGGCATAGTCGCAGGTTCGAACTACCAGTTCACTATTTCCGATGGCAGTTTCATCACCGTACACAAGGGTACTTTCAACGGTCCTGTACTGGGCTTCGGCGTTTCACCCTTGAACATCTTGGGAGCCACGGGTGAAGACCTCTTCGCACACTGGAACACGAACAATGCATGTGGAACAGCGCAGAACTGCCTGTTGACCACGGTTCAGCGCTTTTTGGATTGCTTGCCACCCCAGTCCACTGTCCTGGTTACCAACGATTGCCCCAACGAGCAGTTTTTCGTTGACGTGAATGTCCTGAATACCGGTGATGCGCCAACCGTTGCCTTGACATACACGGTTAACGGGGGCGCTTCTGTTACGCAACTGGGATTATCAGCTGGTGCGTATCAACTCGGGCCTTTCGCGGATCGATCACCGATAGATCCGC
>JANNYL010000688.1:0-6166 GCA_031410075.1 Flavobacteriales bacterium | reverse complement strand
GGAAGTTGATGAAGTTGTTCGCGTTCCCGTTGTTCAGGTAGAGCTCATCGTCTTTCGATGTACTGGGTGTTACGTATCCTGTGCCATAGCTCGCATAGATGTCTATATCTCCATCATGGTTCATATCGCCCAAGGCGAAGGAGTGAAGCGTTTGTGTGGTATTGGGTGCTGGCAATAATGCCGTGTTTCTTGTGAATGTGCCGTTCCCATTATTACGGAAATAGTAGTTGCCCTCCACACAAAGCAGATCGATGAAACCGTCATTGTCCATGTCCTCACATTTGCTCTGTAGAAAGAAATTCGAGAATTCGAGACCACTGCCGGCGGTGTTGTTCGTGTAGTGTCCGGTGCCGTCGTTCTTGAAGAGTTGTGCAGTGGTACTGTGGTTCACCGTGATCAGGTCAAGGTCTCCGTCGTTGTCGATATCGGCGAAATCGCTGGACCAGGATTGTTCCTTGTTCTGCACTCCGTAAGTGACTGAAAGGTCACTGTAACTGTTGCTGCCATTGTTCACGAACAGCCGGTTCCAACGGCGCGGGTCGTTGGGGTCGTTCACGCCTTGGCGGCATTTGGTGATGTAGAAGTCGATGTCACCATCGTTGTCGAAATCGGTCCACGTGCTGCCGTAGTTGCCACTCATGTCGCTTACCGGGTTCGTAGCGAAGTTGACGTAATCGTTATAGGCGAGTGCGCCACTTCCATTGTTCAACCAGATCCGTGATGCGGCATTGTCGTGGCAGCCGAAAACGTCAAGGTCGCCATCGTTGTTGATGTCCATCATGTTGATGCCTTGCATGAACATGGATCCATTGTTCAAGCTTGATGTAGCGAATACCCCGCGTGAACTGATCTCCACGAAGTGTACACCGTCGCCATTCCCTCCGCTAACGAAGTCTTTGTGACCGTCGTTCTCCACATCGCCCACGGCCATGCCCCATTGGTTGCTGGCCGAAATGTTGCCGTACGCGAAAGAAATGAAGGTGCCGTTGCTGTTCTGGTAGTCGATCGACAAGTTCTTGCTCTGATCGAGCAGGATCAAGTCATCGTAGCCGTCGCCGTCCATGTCGGTGATGCCTACGCAACCACCGGAGCGCGCGGCTTCGTTCGTGAGGGGTGTAGTGTTGAGTGTGAAGGTTTGGGCAAACGACCAAGTGCTGAGGCCGATAAGTACGAGCGTATGGAAAATGCGCATGATGATCTTCAGTATGGGTTGCAAATGTGCTGTTGTCCAAGGGCCGTTGTCCAGCCCAAGGTTCTATAAAGCATGTATACGTGAGTGGACCCCAATGGGTTAGCCTTATGGAATTGGATCACCTCGCAGGTGTGTCAGGATATGGGTGGAGCGGATCCTTGAGCGAGCCTTAGTGCTTCATTTCGCTGTCCAAACTTCCACATACCCATCATGGAATGTTCTGGTGAAATATTCATGCAAGGTGGAGCTCAAATTCACACGTGATGCATCATTTTCTTCGGGCCACGTGCCCATAACCAGTACTTGCGCTATGTGAGGCGAACGTCCACTCTGGATATGTGCCGTCATCCAATTCCAATCGTTCTCCGCATGGAACTGGAAGCCGCTTTGTGCCCAATATGGATAACTGATCCCACCCCAAAGCACATGGTCACGTGAACTGAAGACGATCCCGCTGTGAGCGATCGCCGTGTAAGCCGTTCGGTGCCGGGAAAGCCAATCCTCATCGAATCCCACGGGCACGGCGAAACTGTTCCGCGAAAAGTGCCTGGCAGCATCCAGCATGGATCGATCGTGTTGTTCACATATCGCCATGCGACGTTCGATATAGAGCATTCGGGTTGCGTGCAGGCCAATAATACCGATCCCCAGTACCCATGCCATTCGGCGAGGCATTGGTTGAAGGCCTAGCCATATAGCCAAAAGCAACAGAGCCAGCCACTGCGTGCGCTCGGCCAGATAGAGCAGTTCCGTTTTTGGTGTCCGAAATCCAATGGAAACGATCACTAATGCCATGGCCAACAGCAACAGGGCGTCGCTAGGTTGAATGGAGCGCATTGATCGCCAACGCCCCCAAATGGCTAGCACGATCCCGAACAGGAACAACAGGCCGGATCCGACGAGGAACGGGATCTCTGCCACGCTATCCAACAAAAGCAACGACCGCATTCGCACGAATTCGAGGATGGGGTCGTGGGCATCTGGCGATAGAACTTCAGTTTTCAGATCGCTACCGTGGATCATCAACGTGCTCCCGATCACTACCGCCGCAACCGTGATCCAGCGGATCCATTTGGGCATGAAAGACCAGCGCTGTGCGGATACCGATGGTTTTATCAGAGAGCCGGTTAGCTCGTGCATGCCAACAACGCCCACAAGCAATGCCCCACCCATTCGATGCCCAAATTGGCATATGGCGATACATGTTCCCAAGAACAGAAGATCCCTCCATCGCAGTTCGTTCCGCCTGATCCACCACGCAGAACACCATAGCACTAGACCACAGGTGATGACAAAATGGAACAGGCCGAGGAGCAGAGGGAATCCGAACGCGACCGGGAGGATCAAGAGCCATCCCGGGCCCACACGCGAGCCGTAGGCTAGGGACAAGCACAGCGCTCCTGTATAGACTATCAGCAGGGAAAAGACGGCAAAAACCTTGTGCGCCATGAAAACCGGCAGTAATCGCACCAACGGGATCAGCAGCAAGTCGCCGAGATGAGGTTTGCCTACCTCCGGATACACTCCTTCAACAGAGCGGACAACCCCTTGCCAGGCTTCCCAAGTCTGGGAGGCATGCAACAAGTGCATGGGTCCATCGAGGGAAATGAAGTGGCGAAAGCAAAGCACACCGGCCATCGTTGCGAGGATCGCGGAGATGATGGGCCAATGGGGTTTGTATCGGGACACAGTCGCAAGTACGCACGAAGAACGGGATGGATCACCATTACTGAAGTGGCCTGTAACTTTCACCCACCCTTCCCGGTCATATGGCCAAGGTTCTCCTACTTCGGGAGGCCCAGCATGAAAAAACCAATGCGCAAGGCCCCTGCGCTATGAACCTGCACGACTACAATACCTGCGTGGATCTGCACAGCGATGGCGTGTACCGTTTTGCTTTGAAGCACCTGCGCGATGCCGATATCGCGAAGGATGTGGTGCAGGAAAGTTTCGCACGGCTTTGGACCAAGGTGGAGGAGGTGGATGCGTTGAAGGCGAAGAGCTACCTGTTCACGACGGCACACCACATCATGGTGGATACTGTACGTCGCGCTCAACGCAGCACACGCATGGAAGAGCACCACGAGGATCTTCAGCATACTTCGGAAGGCGCCCAACCTGACCTGAAGGAGATCATTGATGCGGGTTTGGCTACTCTGCCTGAAATGCAGCGATCAGTGATCCTCCTTCGCGATCTGGAAGGATATGCGTATGAGGAGATCGCGGAACTTACGGGACTGAACCTCACGCAAGTGAAAGTGTACATCTACCGCGGCCGTACCGCTTTGAAAGAATACATCGGTAAATTGGAGATCGTGCTGTGAAATTGGATCGCACCACATACGAGGCCTGGCTGCTCGATCGCATCGAGGGCAACCTTACGCTCGACCAAGAGCGTGAACTGGACGCCTTCCTTGTGTTGAACCTGGATCTTGATGGTAGAATGGGTGAATTGCCCACGATCGGCGCTATGGAGTCTCCGTTCAGGGGTAAGTCCGAATTGAAGAAGGGATTTCCGCCGGTGGGCGATCCTATTGCTGAGCGGCTTGATGATTTCCTCGTTGCACGGTTGGAAGGTGATCTGGACGGAGCCCAATTACAGGCGTTGGACAAGTTCCTCTATGAGCATCCGGAACATGCAAGGGAGGCCAAGCACATGGGCTTGAGCAAAGTGATCAGCTCATCTGTCGCCTTTACCGACAAGCCAAGTATTGAGCGCCATTTTCCGCCGAATGGATCGCCAGACGTACACCGGCTTGCTGATTTTCTGATCGCGGAAATGGAAGGCGACCTCACGCCGGAGCAGCATGCATCATTGACTGCCTTCTTGAAGGAGCATCCGGAAGCGCAGCGGGCAGCGCGACTTGTTGTGGCTACGCGAGTTCCGCAAGAGCGGATAGTCTTCGTCAACAAGGAAGAACTGAAGAAACGTGAAGCACGAGTTGTTGCTATGTGGCCGCGATTGGCCGCCGCTGCGAGCATCGCTTTGATCATGGGCGCCGCTTGGTGGATGTTGCGTGGATCGGATACGACCAAAGAGGTCGCTGTGAAGGTGGCACCGAGCCATCAGGAGCCATCGCAAACCCAGAGTTCCGGTGTTGAACCTTCTAAGGATATAGTGCCTATGGCTCCCGAAACCGCAGAGCTTCCGCAACAGGAAGCGCCGAGCCCCGACGGGAAGGGTACAGTTGAAAAGCCGGGCATGAGCAAGAGCGAGCCTGTTCATCTGAAGGCGGAGCATACTCCAGCGATAGTGCCCGCTCCATCGAATCCCCTGATGCCGGAGTCCCAGCAGAATCTCGCACTGGAACATGTCGAACCAACTGTTCCTGTGGCTGAGCAAGTTGTCGCACAGGTGCCAAAGCCAGGAAGTACTGTGCCCACATCCAACAATATCGTGCAAGAAGAGTTGGCCGGAAGTACGATCCCGACACTTCTCGCTAATTCGATCCGCAGTGGAGTGTTGGAGACCGTTGAGCGCGACGTTCACCTGGATGGGGCCGATGCTGTCGCGATGGTGGACAAAGGGGTCAACGCAATTACTGGAGGCCAAGGTGGCTTTGAGGTTCAGCGCACGAGCACACGCGACCGGGTGAAATTGCGCTTAGGCCACATGTTGTTGATCACTGCCAGCAAGGGTCGCTGATCACCGCCTTTCACATTCGTTGGATCTTCTTGTGCATCAGTTGGCATACGCAGCCGGCAATACGCTGCTATTTGCGCCGTGTTCAAAGCCTTTCACCACTTATCCGCAGGACAGCACCGTTCATCACGAAAGCACCTACTGACTGTAACACGGATCACGTTCAACGCGTCCTATGATCGAAACCGACCAACACCACAGAAGTCATGAAAACCACGATCCTCCGTACCTCCCTGATGTTCGCGGCAACATCAACCTTCTTGTTCTCGACCGCTGCAGAACCCGCTACCCCTCTCCGCTCAACGTCACCTAAGGCCATGGAGCGGGAACTCGATCGCCAGATCGACAAGTACGTCACCTATCCGCTGCTTCAGCGCAGCCAACGCATGGATGGTGAAGTGCTCGTGAGCTTTGTTATCAATGCGGAAGGCAAAGTGAAGGTGATCAGCGCGCGCAGCAAGAACAATGAACTATGCGAGTATGTGATCCGTATGCTGAACAAGATCGATATCGGTGACAATCCGGATGGTACTTGGAAGACGACCCATGTGCGTTTCAAGTTCCGCCCAGAAGTGTGATCGCTTCGCCGAAAACCCTGAACAAGCCTCGAATATTCGAGGCTTGTTCGTTTAGGGCTATCAAATGCAGGAATTGATCCTCCTGGGCATGACCACTGCGGGTCGTTGTGTTATTAGCATAGGTCACCAGCGCCTTTTTCAGAGCGTCGATCCTGTCCTTTCAACCGCTTGGCCCACGCGATGTACCACCTGTCACGAACTTGGTCTTTTCCTGTAACACCGCCGCACATTTGACCGTCCAATGAGCAAAGCCCCGGCTCAATAACCGGAAACCAAAAACCTCTCTACAATGAAAACGTTGTTCACCCGTACCGCGCTGATGCTCGCAGCCTTATTGACCTTCAGTGCAATTCACGCAGTGCCACCTGCAGACCCGCTTCGTGTGGAGGTCCTCTCCAAACAAGAACGCGAGTTACAGACCCAGATCGATCGATTCATCACCTACCCATTGCTTGAGCGCAAGCCGAACATGGACGGCAACGTTGAGGTGAGTTTTGTGATCAATGCTGCCGGAAAGGTGGAAGTGATCAGCGCAATGAGCGGCAATGACGATCTGCGGGCGTATGTGCTGCGAAAGCTGAGCAAGGTCGATATCGGTGAAAACCCTTCCGGTACTTGGAAGATCGAGCATGTACGCTTCGTTTTCCGCCCTGAAGCATAGTATTCGTAATTCTTCGATCTGCGAGCCCCGAATTGTCGGGGCTCGCTCTTTTTCAGCCTGCGTGGTTCGCAATTTTTCTATAGCGCTTTTGC
>JANNYL010000687.1:0-1380 GCA_031410075.1 Flavobacteriales bacterium | reverse complement strand
CGTAAGCCCAATACGTTCAGGTAACCGCGTACCACTTCCACCCGCACATCGTTCCGCGAGGCTTCCAGGCCCTTTGCAGCAGCCAGCTCGTCCAGCTGCGTTTGCTTGTAGGTGTTCCGTAAGCGACCACCTTGGTAGATCGTCAAGTCGCTATTCAGCCAGAAATTGTTGGTGCGAACCCTGTCCGTAGCGAAGGTGTTGGTGAAACGATCGATCACACGACCGTAGTTGTAGCCATGCGTTCCCCCGGCGTTCAAATTCGGTAGAAAAGACCAGAACGCTTGATCATGGGTCCGATCCGCCAGTTCAACATTCAATTGAGCGTCGCGCACAGTGAGGTTCTTGTCCTCTGCACGTTGAACGCATTGTTCCAGTGTCCACTTCTGTTGAGCATTGGATTCTGCGAAAAGCAGCACGGCAAACAGGATGATCGATGACCTCATGATCGAATGGTTCAGCACTGCGGATGAGCAGCAATGGCAAAACTATCCGGGGATGGGAGATCAGGATCACTGGTTGGATGAACGGTGAATGGCGGGTGCGGTGGGCAGAAGGCCGAGTGAACTGGCGAAAACTTGTGCAGCAGGCACTCTACGAGACGCTGCGCCGCAGGCCTTAATTCGAAAGGATCCTGATCTCCACCCTGCGATTGGCCTCACTCTGCTCTTTGTTCTTGGGTTCTGGATAGAGCATTTGAGAATTCCCAAGGCCGACAAATGAAATGCGCGAAGGCTCCACATCATTGACCAGCAAGAACTCAAAAACGGTCTTGGCCCGCCCGGTGCTGAGTTCAATGAATTCCTTGGTATTCTTGTAGGTAGGCCCGTTCACGTGACCCTGGATCTCGACTTTCACCTTGGGATTCGCTTGCATGAAACGTAGAAGCAGCAACATGGGAGCTTCCGAAGAACGCATGACCTTGGTATCGTTGCCCACGAAACGAATATCATCCAGTATCACATGCTCACCAGCAACAATGGGGGTCAGCTTCACCTCTACTTCCACCACATCGCCATTCGTCCCTTTCACCTTTGAGTTGAAGAACAAATAGCCTGGGCGAACACAACCGAACTTGAGGTTACGATACGGCTCCATTTTCAGCACTAGCCTTTAAGTCCATGGCAGATCCATTCGTTGGACAGCTGACATTCTTCCGTGTGTATTCTGGAACCCTCGAAGCAGGAAGTTATATTTATAATTCAACAAAAGAAAAGAAAGAACGTGTGTCTCGAATCCTTCGTATGCATGCAAATGAACGTGAAGAAGTAAAAATGGTGTACGCTGGAGAAATCGCAGCAGCAGTGGGACTAAAAGATACTGTCACATCAGATACCATGTGTACTGAAGAGCACCCAATTATTCTTGAAAGAATTGTTATCC
>JANNYL010000686.1:0-5440 GCA_031410075.1 Flavobacteriales bacterium | reverse complement strand
GCGCGATGGCGATGCGCGCGCGGCCTTCCGCAACGTGAGTTTCGACATCCGCAGTTACAAGAAAATGCAGATGTACGTTCACGCGGAAAGCCGCGATCCTGCGAACCCGATCGAATTCGGAGACGTGAGCGTGTTCATTCGGGTCGGCAACGACTTCGATCAGAACTACTACGAGTACGAGGTGCCTGCGGAACCCACGCAGTTCGGCGAGTCCGACCCGTCCAAGATCTGGCCTGAAAAGAACAACATGATCATTGAGTTCGCTCGGCTCAACGATGTGAAGATCCAACGCAACTCGGAAGGCGCGCCGGTGAATTTGCGCTACACACAACTCGATGGCGATCGGCGCATTACGGTGAAAGGAAATCCGAACCTGAGCCGCATGAACACCATTATGATCGGTGTGCGCAATCCGAAAAAGAACGGTAGTGAGATGAACCCATGGAACACGGACGACGCGACCAGTCAGTGTGTGGAGGTGTGGGTCAACGAACTTCGCCTCACCGACTTCGACCAGAGCGGTGGTTGGGCTGCTCTGGCGCGAGTGAACACCACGTTGGCCGATCTCGGCACACTCAGTGTAGCAGGCAATTACAGCACTCCTTTCTGGGGAAGCATCGATAAGCGCGTGAGCGAGCGCCAACGTGATACACGATTTGGTGTGGATGTGAGCGCCAACTTGGAAATGGGCAAGTTCCTGCCGGAAAGCAGTGGTGTGAAAGTGCCGCTTTACCTAGGCTATAGCGAACAGGTCATCAACCCGCAATTCGACCCATTGAACCCCGATATCGAGTGGGAGGATGCCACGCGGGCGCTTACCAAGGAAGAGCGAAAAGAACGGTTGAAGCAACTGCATACCTACACGCGCCGGCGAAGCATCAACGTAACCAATGTGCACAAGGAGCGTGTTGCCGGTGGAAGTGGCAAAGAGCATTTTTACGATGTGGAGAACCTGAGCCTTTCCTATGCATACGGCGACCAGGAGTACCACGATGTGAATACACAATACGAGAACACGCGCACGTACCGTGGATCATTGGCATGGCAGCACACACCGAAGCCGCGGCCTGTGAAGCCGTTCGAGAACCTGGGCTTCATTGGTAAGAGCAAGTGGACCAAATTGATCAAGGATTTCAACGTGAATCTGGGCTTCAAGCAGCTCACCGCACGCACCTCCTTGGACCGTACGTACATGGAGCGATTGGTGCGCCCGAACCCTGACATCGTGAGCCTGCCGCCAATACCGACCTATAACAAGACATTCGGATGGCAATCGCAATACGGCTTCCGATACGAGATCACGAAGAACCTGAAAGTGGATTTCAATGCGAACCGTAATGCCATCATCGGGGAGCCAGCGGGCAGGGTGAACGGCAGCGACCGACCGGCTTATGAGGTGTGGAAGGACAGTGTGCTGACGAGCATTCGCGAATTCGGATTGCCTACCGGTTATGATCACACGGTGAACGTGACCTACACACTTCCGTTGGACAAATTGCCGCTCACCGATTGGATAACGGTGAATACGACCTACGGAGCGGCCTACAAGTGGGATCGCGCACCGCTAACTCAAGACAGTATCGGGAACACCATTCAGAACTCGCGCACGATCAGCATCAATGGCCAGTTGAATTTCGTGAACCTGTACAACAAGATCAAGTTCCTCAAGAAGATCAACGACAAGGCAAAGGGTAACAAGGGCGGCAAGGTCACTCCACCAAAAGGAAAGGGTGGTGGGTCCAAATCCGATTCCACGAACACCAAAACGCCTTCGCCCTCGAAGATCAATCCGGTGGAAGGCTTCGCACGTGTGCTGATGATGCTCCGTACAGGCACGCTCACGTACAGCCAGAACAACGGCATGTTGTTGCCCGGTTGGAACAGGGGCCCGAACGTAATTGGTATGGACGCAGGATTCGGGGCTCCAGGCCTCGGCTTTATCCTGGGTGAACAGAACACCAATTTCAATGGCGATATCGTGCGTGACTTTGCCAGTGAAGCAAGTGGGAACGGATGGCTGGTGAAGAACAAGAGCATATTCACACCACATACCCAAACGCGCACGGAGAACATTACGGCACGGCTTGCACTGGAGCCGTTCAAAGGCATGCGCATTGACGTAAGTGCAAATCGTACGATCGGCACGAACCGGAATTCGTTCTACCGCTGGGATTCAGCTGACACTTGGAGGAACGACAGTCCTCGCGAGACGGGTAATTTCAGTGTGAGCATGCTGAACTGGCCAACCACTTTTGTGAACGATGATGAGAATCTGGTGAATCAGGTATTCGAGAACATGCTTGCTTACCGCACCACCATCAGCCAGCGATTGGGTAGTGAGAACAGTTTTTCGGACCTGCCTTCAGGCCTGCCCTCCGATAGTACTTACTGGACCGGTTACGGAGCAACCAACCAGGATGTGATCATTCCAGCGTTCCTCGCGGCCTACACGGGTCGTGATCCGAAAAGTGTGAAACTGAATCCCTTCAAATTGTTGCCCGCACCCAATTGGGACATTACCTATGACGGGCTCACAAAATTGGAGTTCTTCAAAAAGCTCTTCCGGACCTTCACCGTGAACCATAGCTATCGCAGTACGTTCACTATTGGAGGCTACCAGACCAATTTGTTCTACGAGCCCGGTGGGAATGCGACTGATATCGGGGGCAATTTCATCCCGGAGAAGCAGATCTCGGTCGTGACCATTTCCGAAGTGATGCGGCCTTTCATCAACTTCGATGCGACGCTTCAGAACAGCTTGTTGGCCAAGTTCGAATACAACCGTGATCGCAATTTGAGCTTGAGCCTTTCGAACAACCAGGTAACCGAAGTGAGGGGCAAGGAATTCGTCGTCGGAAGTGGCTATCGC
Source organism: Flavobacteriales bacterium (assembly GCA_031410075.1). Classification (GTDB taxonomy): domain Bacteria; phylum Bacteroidota; class Bacteroidia; order Flavobacteriales_F; family PHOS-HE28; genus PHOS-HE28. The sequence goes on along the minus strand of JANNYL010000686.1, from coordinate 2,571 downwards.
TTCAAGAACGTGAAGTTCCCGATACAGATCGGCTCTGCAAAGCCCAAGAGCGACCTGAACCTGCGTGTTGACCTTAGCTGGCGCCAGAACAACACGGTGATCCGCCAAGTGGAGCAACGCCAGAACACCGTTACCGCCGGGCAGGACATCATCTCCATCAAGACCAGCGCCGATTATGTGATCAACCAGAAGTTGAACATCCGTGCGTTCTATGAGCGAGTGATCAACAAGCCGGTGATCAGCACGACGTTCCCGAGTGCCAATACCAACTTGGGCATCAGCTTGCGCTTCACCTTGACGCAATAGCCAAAATGCGAATGGGGAAATGTGTCGGGCGGGAAGCGTTCGGATCCTCCGTCAGCCTACTTTCGTCAGCGCGTTTTTCAATTGTTCTACCACTGCATATTCGCACCTATTCCCAATGAACATCCCTGCCGAACTCAAGTACACGAAAGACCACGAATGGATCCGGATCGAAGGTGATGAAGCCGTCATTGGTATCACTGATTTCGCACAAGGCGAGTTGGGTGATATCGTGTTCGTCGACATCAGCAGCGAAGGTCAGGAGGTGGATCAACACGCGGTCTTCGGTACCGTGGAAGCGGTGAAGACAGTGAGCGATCTCTTTATGCCGGTGAAAGGCACGGTACTGAGCGTGAACCCGGGTTTGGCCGATGATCCGGCTGCTGTGAACAAGGATCCCTATGGCACTGGTTGGATGGTACGCATCCGTGTGAGCGACAAAGCGCAGTTGGTTGAATTGCTCAGTGCGGAGCAGTACCACGCTGTCGCTGGATAATTCACGGCAAATGCTTCGTCATCTGCGGTGGGCGATCCTTTGGGCGATCGTTATCCTGTGGCTTTGCCTGATCCCCGGTAGTTCGTTGCCCGCATGGGACTGGTTCTCCATTTTCGACCTGGACAAGCTCGTACATGGAGGCATGTTCTTCGTGTTGGCGGTCTTGCTCTCGCAGGCGTTGAAGAGCAACGGTTCTCCGCTTCGCTACATCCTGGTAGCCTGTGTGATCAGTGCGTTGTACGGCGTGGCCACAGAGTTCATGCAAGGTTTGGAAGCACTCGGGCGACGCACGGATCCTGGGGATATGATCGCGAACACCATAGGCGCCATCGCCGCAGGTGGCTTCAGTAATTGGCGCGATAAAAAAGGCTGGGCTATCGCGCCGTTCGCGTTCTTGCGTTGATCGGTGATCCCCTCGCGGCAAGCAATGTGCATATGACCACATGCCCGCATGGGCACATGACTAAACGATCATCCCTGCCGCTACCGTCTCGTTCGTGCTCTCATCGATCAGTATGATGCTGCCCGTATACCGGTTGCGTTGGTACTTGTCGAAATGCAAGGGCACCGTCGTGCGCAGGTGAACACGCCCGATGTCGTTCATCCGGATCGTCTGATCACCATCGGCTTTGCGCAAGGTGCTGATGTCCATGCGGTACTTCACCTCCTTCACCACGCAGCGTGCATCGCGACTGGTGTGCTTGATCGCGTACTTGCCACCGGGTTGCAACGGACGCTCGTTGAACCAGCACAACATCGCGTCCACGTCCTGTGAACTTTCCGGCAGGCTGTTGGCGCCCACGATCATGTCGCCACGGCTGATATCGATCTCGTCCGCGAGCGTCATCACCACGCTCTGTGGCGCGAATGCCTCTTCAACCTCCCGCTCACCGAGGTTGATGCTCTTGATCGTGCTCTGGGATCCACTAGGCAATACCTGCACGGTATCGCCCTTGCGGAACACGCCACCTTGCACACGTCCTGCGAAGCCGCGGAAGTCGTGATGCTCGTCCGTCATGGGGCGCACTACGTACTGCACCGGGAAGCGGCGGTCGATATGGTTGAGATCGCCGGCAATGTGCACGTTCTCCAAGAGGTACATCAGCGTTGGGCCTTGGTACCAGTCCATCCGCGTGCTGCGGTCCACCACGTTGTCACCCTTCAGTGCGCTGATCGGGATGTAGCGGATGTCGCGCACTTCGAGCTTGCTGCTGAAGTCTTCCAATTCTTTTTGGATCCGCGTGAAGACGGCCTCGTCGTAGTCCACGAGATCCATCTTGTTGATGCAGAACACCACGTGCGGGATGCCGAGCAACGAGGCGATGAACGAATGCCGGCAGGTCTGTTCGAGGATCCCTTTGCGCGCGTCCACAAGGATGATCGCGAGGTTCGCCGTGCTGGCGCCGGTGACCATGTTGCGCGTGTACTGGATGTGACCGGGCGTATCGGCGATGATGAACTTCCGCTTCGGCGTGGCGAAGTAGCGGTAGGCCACATCGATCGTGATGCCTTGCTCGCGCTCGGCGCGGAGACCATCCGTGAGCAGCGACAAGTCGACCTCACCCGTGCCGCGTTTGGAGCTGGCTTTCTCCATCGCCTCCATCTGATCATCGAAGATGGCCTTGCTGTCGTAGAGCAATCGCCCGATGAGCGTGCTCTTGCCATCGTCCACGCTGCCTGCTGTAGTGAACCGCAGAAGATCCATGTCGAGGTAGCCGTGGGTTGAACTCATTTCGCGGAAATGTGAAAAGTGAAAGCTGAAACCTGAAACG
>JANNYL010000685.1:0-2915 GCA_031410075.1 Flavobacteriales bacterium | reverse complement strand
CCACGGTGGACGAACTTTTCGAGGACACGGTAGGCGAGATCGTTAGCGACGTGGAGCGCGGGGACGTGGAATGGAGCAATGAGCTTACCGCGCACGTGGTGGAAATGAAGACGGCAAAACCAACGGTCAGCATCTCCGCGTTCGAACCAAAATTCCGCGCCGAAGTGCGCGCCATGAACGCCACGTTGGCCAAGCGGAATCGCATGCTGTTACCCGGGGCGGCGCATCCGTTCATGGATCCACTCACGGAAAGTGTGCTCTGGAAACATGATCACAATGAAGTGTATGCGCTTTACAATACCATATTCGATTGCCGCGGCCATGGCTGGAGCAATTTGCAGAGCACACACCTCAATCTCCCCTTCGCCAACGATGAGGAATTCGCCAAATTGCACACCGCCATTCGGATGGTGCTGCCGATCATACCAGGACTGAGTGCGAGTTCACCTATACTGGACGGCAAGCCTACTGGGATGCTCGATACCCGGATGCACTATTATCTCACCCATCAGCAGCGACTTCCGCAGCTCATGGGGTCCTTGATCCCGGAAGCCGTGTTCAGCCAGGAGGATTATTACCGAGTGATCTTTGAACCGATAGCGCGCGCTTTGCAACCGTTCGACAAGGATCAGGTGATGGACTATCATTTCGCCAATAGTCGGGGCGCCATCGCACGGTTCGACCGTGGTGCGATCGAGATCCGTGTTGTAGATATCCAAGAATGCCCGAGCGCGGACCTGGCCATCGCTGAAATGATCGTTACGGCTCTGAAAGCGATGGTTGCTGGCAAATGGGTAAGTAATTACCTCCAGCGGGCTTGGCATGAAAGCGATCTGTTGGCCATTTTCAAGGATGTGATCGTGAAGGGTGGCGACACAGTGATCGCCAACAAGGATTTCCTGCTCATGTTCGGTTTGTTCCGAGAAAGCGCGACCGTGCAAGAGCTTTGGCGTCATTTGTACCAACAATTGCGGAGCGACCTCAGCGAAGGTGCTCGCATACGTATTGGTCACATCCTGGACCACGGTTGCCTTGCCAAACGCATCCTTGCTCATACTGGCGACCAACCAACCCGTGAGCGCATCGTCGCGGTGTATCGCGAACTGGCCACGTGTTTGCAGGAGGACAAGCAGTTCACATGAAGTCTTTGTTGTTCCTCAGTTGCGAGCATGCAGGCAACGAGGTCCCACCGATGTTCAGGCCGTGGTTCAAAGGTGCGGAAGGTGTTCTCGCTTCCCATCGAGGATGGGATATTGGCGCACTTGACCTTTTCAGCCGATTGCGGACATTGGCCGATGCGAGCATCAGTAACAGGCTTTCCCGGCTCTGCGTTGAATTCAACAGAAGTGAGGACAGTAAGCAGCTTTATTCTGAATACACGCGCGATCTGCCTGAAAACCTGCGTCAATTATTGCTGGACAGCTATAGGTCCTATCGGTCCGAGTTCGAAGCTCAATTGGTCGCTGGGTTGAAGGACAAGTGCACCGTTCTCCACGTCAGCGTGCATTCATTCACGCCGGTGCTCAATGGAACGAAGCGCGATTGTGACATCGGCCTGCTTTATGACCCCGCACATTCGAATGAAGCCGCATTCTGCAGCGCGTGGCGCGATGCTATCCGTGCACGTGCTCCGGGGTTACGCGTTCGCATGAACTACCCTTACAAGGGCACAAGCGATGGCTATACACGCACGCTTCGCAGGCAATTCGGTACCAACTACGCAGGTATTGAATTGGAGGTGAATCAAAAATTCGCTCCCAAGGGTGTTATGGACCCGGATATCAAGGAAGTGCTGTACACGTCTGTAGCCGCTTTACGCAGGGCTTGACTTTTTCCGACGATCAGGGTGGTGACCCTGGATCGTATCCGATCGCTCTCTGTCGAAGGATCGGAACACTTTGTCGCTCTTGGCGTACCGCACGGCACCAACCTCGATGCCATGAGAACCAGACTCCTCCTGTACCTCGCGCTATCGGCCTCTTTTGGTCTCATCGCGCATGGCCAACCGAACTTCTACTGGAAACTGGATGAGACTGGCGGCCTCATCGCGAACGATCTCACCGGAACAAGCAATGGCAACTTGCAAGGCAACACCACGTGGCAGCCCAGTTCCGGCCATTTTTCCGGAGCATTGCGTTTCTACGGGAACGATGCACGTGTGGACCTTGGTCCATGTGACCTGACCAGCGGGCCCGGTGATGAATTTTCGGCGGCATGCTGGTTCAAGCCTGAGATCGTGAGCGGGACCGAACGCATTCTTATAGCGAAAACCATCGGTCCAAATGAAACGGATCTTGTGTGGAGCTTGAGCCTTGTAAATAACACGGGAGCTCGGTTCCGTATCCGCACAGGAGGTGTTGTACACACGGTAGAAATTCCTCCGAGCAGCATTTTCAGCAATGCGTGGTACCACTTGGCCGCAACCTATGATGGCACCACGATCCGCGTGTTCCTGAACGGTTCTTCCACCGCCACTGGGCCAGCAGCAGGAACAATTGGTTATTACCCACAGGCGCCGGCCACGTTGGGCAATCTGTACTATAACAGCCTTCCGTTCTATGGTTCGCTCGACGACGTTCGGGTATACGACCACGCGCTCAGTGCAATGGAGGTGATCGACCTGGTGATCGGCGATGTTGAAACCCGGGTCGAAGAGGCCCGGATAAGTTATTCTGCGGATGGAGGCCTTCGGCTGCCCAGCGGTGACTGGAATGGTTATCGGATAATGGATCTGAGCGGCAGAACAATGTTCAGTTCGTCGATATCGGATGGTATCGCACGCACTTTGGTCCCTCCGTTGCCTTCAGGTCTTTATTTGGTCTGCCTCCAAGGTAGTGATCGCACAATCTCCAGCACGGTGCTTCTACCCTGAAAGCGAAAGGACCCCGGGATCTATGCGATCACCGGGGTCCTGC
>JANNYL010000684.1:0-8136 GCA_031410075.1 Flavobacteriales bacterium | reverse complement strand
CGGGAAGGCAGCGAACTGCCTACCCGCCACGTCCGAAGGTTGACTAATACCTTGGGAACCATGAGCAGAATCTTTCGTACGGTCATCGTAGTTGGTTTTTTCCTTTGGGCGCTCCACACGGATGCTCAGTTCGAAGCGCTGCCGATGTCGAGCGCTTCATGGGCAACATCATTCTGGGTTGGACCCGGTTATCCGCACGAGGGCTACTATCACAGCTTCGATCAGAATTCGCCCGATACGGCGTTAGCCGGGCAGGTCTTCAAGAAGTTGAGAGTGCGTTTTTCCAGTGCGGGCTACGTGTACCCTGGTAGTAGTTATGGGGGCGCATTGCGCGACAACGGACTTGGCAAGGTGTTCTATTGTGAACCCGGAGCGGCCGCACCCCAATTGCTTTATGATTTTGATGTGTTACAGGGTGACACGGTCTTCGCTCTCTACTCAGGTGGGGGAACCGATGCGTTCGTTCAGAGTGTTGATACGATCATTGTGAATGCAGTGCCGCGGAAGCGGATCGGCCTGGCGTGTATCTATCAACCGGATCAGGCTTTCGAGTATTGGATCCAAGGCATTGGTGGTACTGGTGGATTCTTCTACTCAAGTTTGTGCGGTAGTGTATCCGGCATAGGTGCGCTAACGTGCATGTCCTCCAACGATTCGATCCAATATGGTGATGTGGGCGGTACAGGGAACTGCGAACTGAGCCTTGGGGTACCAGCGCATCAGGTTGGGGCCTCTGCTGCAGCCGTGCCGAATCCTTCAAACGACCGGTTCACTTTGGTTGTTGGGGGTCTTCGGGTTGAACGGTGCCTTGTTTTCGATGCCCAAGGGTCATGGGTGAAGGAAGAGTTGGGACCCGTTGTGGACTTGAAAGGCCTGAAACCAGGTATTTACATGGCAAAGGCCATAACGTCTATCGGCATTTTCACAACGCTGCTTATGCTGGAATAATAGATCGATCACCCGTGAACGGCCTCGCTCATAGCGAAGATCAGTTCAGGATCTTGTTCGAAGGCGGTACCGACCACGAGCACATCGGCCCCGGCTGCGCAAAGTGATCGAGCTGTTTCCGCATCGCGAATGCCACCACCAACTATGATCGGGCATGAAATATTCTCGCGAACGGCGGTGATCATATCCGGGCTCACGGTCTTCTTTGCACCACTGCCGGTGTCCATATAGATCGTGCGCAAACCGAGCAGTTCACCAGCCAACGCGGTGCATGCGGCGATCCCTGGTTTATCGTGCGGTATCGGAGAAGTCTGGCTCACATAATGCGCGGTGGTCATTCGTCCACCATCCACCAGCATGTATCCGGTAGGTATTGCCTCGATACCGAGAGACTTTATTCGAGGTGCGGCGGTAACATGATGGCCGATAAGCAACTCCGGGTTACGACCGCTGATCAAGGAAAGGAAAAGCACAGCATCGGCATGCCCGCTCAACTGCGAAGGGCTTCCGGGAAAAAGCACGACCGGTCGATCACTCAATTCCTTCACTCGCTTCACGCAGGCATCGAATGCATCGGTCATCAGCAGGCTACCACCCACAAATAGCAAGTCGGCCTTGGCCATACAGGCGTTCTGGATAGTGCGCTCCAATTGCCTGGTATCGGTGGCCTGGTCCGGATCGATAAGCACCGCAAGGAGCTTGGAACCCGAACTTTTAGCGGCAATCAGTTGTTCCAGCACGACCATCGGTGCGAACTTACTCAACCAACCGATGGTGGACCAGCAACCGTCAACTAACTACCTTCGCGCTCCGAATGAAAACGATGACCATGCCAAGCACAGAAACAACCTTGAAATTCAAGGTAAAGGATATGACCCTTGCCGAATGGGGCCGCAAAGAGATCGAACTCGCCGAAGCCGAAATGCCGGGTCTTATGGCCTTGCGCACCCAGCATGGCAAACAGAAGCCGCTAAAAGGTGCGCGTATCGCAGGCTGTCTGCACATGACCATTCAGACCGCCGTATTGATCGAGACATTGAAGGAGCTCGGCGCGGAAGTGAGCTGGAGCAGCTGCAATATCTTCAGTACCCAAGACCATGCTGCCGCTGCCATTGCCGCTGCTGGAATTCCGGTTTTCGCATGGAAGGGTCTGAACGAAAAGGATTTCGATTGGTGTATCGAGCAGACGATCTTCGCTTTCGAAGGTGGAAAGCCGTTGAACATGATCCTCGACGACGGTGGTGATCTAACGAATATGGTGTTCGATAAATTCCCCGAACTGGTTGCCGGGATCAAAGGCTTGAGCGAAGAGACCACCACGGGTGTGCATCGCCTGTTGGAGCGTGAGAAGAACGGAACACTGGTGATGCCAGCGATCAATGTGAACGATAGCGTTACCAAGAGCAAGTTCGATAACAAATACGGTTGCAAGGAGAGCGCTGTGGATGCTATCCGTCGCGCCACCGATGTAATGATGGCCGGAAAAGTGGCGGTGGTCGCTGGTTACGGTGATGTTGGCAAAGGCACGGCTGCCTCGTTGTTGGGTGCTGGCGCCCGTGTTATCGTTACCGAGATCGATCCGATCTGCGCGTTGCAGGCGGCGATGGACGGTTTCGAAGTGAAGAGCATGGCGAACTGTGTTGGTCGTGCGGATATCATCATTACCACCACGGGTAATTGCGATATCATCCGCGCCGAACATTTCGAGGCGATGAAGGACAAGGCCATCGTTTGCAACATTGGCCATTTCGACAACGAGATCGATATGGCTTGGCTGAACAAGAACCACGGAAAGAGCAAAGTGGAGATCAAGCCGCAAGTGGACAAATACACGATCAATGGCAAGGACATCCTGATCCTCGCAGAAGGCCGCTTGGTGAACTTGGGTTGCGCTACGGGCCACCCGAGTTTTGTTATGAGCAACAGCTTCACGAACCAGACCTTGGCACAGTTGGAGCTTTGGCAGAACCACGGCAACTACGAGAACAAAGTGTATGTGTTACCCAAGCACTTGGATGAGATGGTAGCACGCCTGCATTTGGAAAAGATCGGTGTGGAGCTTGAGGAACTGAACGACAAGCAAGCCAAGTACATCGGTGTCCCCAAGAGCGGTCCATACAAGAGCGACGCTTATCGGTACTAGAACAATGTGATCGTTCGATACGATCGCACTCTGGAAGCACAAAGGCCTCGATTCCTGCGCAAACCGCATGGAATTGGGGCCTTGGTCGTTGTTCGTGGCAGAGAACCCTAGAATGAACTGATGGCCGACCACCTTAAGGTGCAGCCTCAGCGAGAACTAACGATCTAGTTGAAGATCCGTAACGTGGTACCGTTCCAGTTGGTCTGGTACTGTGTCAGGTTGAAGGACGACGGTCCTTGCGAGACCGAGCCATTGAACAACAAATACGCCGAACCGCAGCAAGCGGTATCGCGGGCTTGCACATTGCTTGAGTCCACTGTGACCCGGCACAAGTTCTCAGGCTGATAAGGGCAATGGCGATCAAGAGCCGAGAATTGATCGGTATTGATGCGGTAAACAATGATCCCCTGTGAGCCACCGGTAATGTAGGCCCATCCTCCGGGCACCTGCAGGTTCGCATACTCCGGCAGGTTGATGTTCACGGAAATATTCACGCCCGTAGGCGGTACCCCGCTTGGGTTGTCTTTTTCACAAGATGCCACCAACGCACAAGCGGCGAACAGGGCAATAGGGTAGAGCAGGCGGGACATGTGGTGCGAAAGTAGAACACGGGGTTTGGCATTACTGCCAAAGGGACCAAGGAACAACGATCGATCGTAGACCATCGTATTCAGAAGGGGCATTTGAATTGCATAGGATCCCGCAACTTGCGCCTCATGAAGTTCCTGCTCCGATCCCTCCTGGTTCTGGCCTTGTTCGGTGGTTCGAGTTATTCGGCAAGGGCTCAAGATGCCGAAGGCAGCGGAGGCAACAGCGCCGGTGTTTCGAAAAAACAATTTGAAAAGCAGGAAGCCAAGAAGAGCCGCAAGGACAAGAAGGAGCTGAGGAAAAAAGAGAAGCGGGATTACAAGATGCATCTCAAGCATCAGGACAAAGCCACACGCAAGCGCATGAAGCGCAATAAGCGAGAGGCAGGCAACCGGGGGCAAGCAGGCCAGCGCCAAGGGTTCTTCCAGAGGTTGTTCACCAAGCACTGACCGGTCGGACCTGTATAGGAGGCTTTCGGGTTGGTATCGAGAACCGCACGGATTCTGGTGGTGTTGCCGATACATTTCGACACCAAGTTCAACAGATGTTCCACCGATCTTTTCACCGAACAGGGTTCGTTTTTGGGGCGCCCCTTGGAAACCCGCGTCCAGCAAGGGTTTATGAAATTTTGGCGAACGGATATCGTTCCTATATTAGCGCCCCCTCGTCGCAATTTCGTTCCGAACGCAAAACCCAACGTTGATGTTGAGTCGCTACTTCTCGGCCCTGGCCGTTGCTCTTCTCGCAATGTCCTCCGTGTTCGCCCAAGTGGGTGTAGGCACCCTACAAGGTGTGGTGAAAGACAAGAAATCCGGCGAGTTGCTGGCCTTCGTGAGTATAGTGGTGGAGAACAAGGGCTCGCGAGTTGCCGGCGGTTCTACCGACTTCGATGGTGCGTTCAAGATCAGCCCCATTGAGCCGGGTACCTATGATGTAACCGTGAGCTACGTGGGCTACCAGCCGATGAAGCAAACGGGTGTGGTGATCAATAGCAACAAGATCACCTTTTTGAATCCTGAGCTCACCAGTGGTGTGGATCTGAAGGAAGTGGAAGTGGTGCGATACAAGGTTCCACTCATCGATAAGGATGGCGGAGCCAGCGGGAGTACTGTAACGCGTGATCAGATCGCGAAGATGCCGGCTCGAACGGTGAACGGGGTAGCCACAACTGTTGCTGGTGCGAGCAATGCGGGTACCGGTGGTGGTGTGAGCATTCGCGGTGCGCGTTCCGAGAATACGTACTACTATATCGATGGGGTCAAAGTTCCAGCTGGTGCTGGTTTGGGCTTGCCGAAAAGCGCCATTGAAGAAGTTCAAGTGATCACTGGTGGTATTCCAGCGAACTACGGTGACGTCACCGGTGGTCTTGTGAATATCACCACACGTGGCCCAAGTCGCAGTTTCTTCGGTGGTATCGATCTATTGAGTTCAGGTTTCCAACTGGGTGATGATGTGACCGACATCGTGGGATTGGACAAGTATGCTTACAACCAAGCAGAAGCTAGCTTGAGCGGCCCGATCTTCTTCAAGAAAGACAGTGTGGGCAATAAGGTGAAGCCACTTTTGGGCTTCTTTTTAAGTGGCCAGATCACAGATGCGGTGGATGATTCTCCACTCTATGGAGGTGACATTCGTGTGAAAAAGAGCGTGCGTGATCGTCTATTGCAAAGTCCGCTTTCGGTTACTCAGACCACATCCAATGTGGTAGCCCTTTACAATACTGACCTGCTCCGAGGCGAAGATGTAGAGCGCATCGACACACGCCAAAATGCTGGCAATCGAACGTACTTGGGTTCCATCAAATTCGACATTGCCACAACCCAAACGATCAACCTCACCGTTGGTGGCTCGCTCGATTATAACCAGAACCAAGGTTTTGATCGCAACAATTCGTTGTTGAACGCGGAAAACAACACCCAGACCACCAACCTTACTTATCGAGGATTCGTTCGATTCACACAGCGTTTCGCCAGCCGTGAGGAAGAAACGGCCCCAGCTACCGACGGTGCTACAGCGAAGAAAAAGGGAGGTATACGCAATGCGTATTACAGCCTTCAAGCAGACTATAGTAAGCGCAATCAGAATGTGGAGGACCCCACACACCAGGACCGACTGTTCGACTATGGTTATATCGGCAAGTACCAACGTTTCCAAGCACCTACGTACAGTTTCCATACTGCTGAAGGCGTTCAGGATAGTTCCTACTTTCAACAAACCGGAAACCAGGACACATTGGTGACCTTTGTGCCAGGCACGCTCAACCCGACCGTTTCAGCGATCACGGCTCAGTTTTTTGGTCTGTTTCCCGACGAAACGTTCCCGGTCCAGGAGCTGTTCGGTGGTTTCGGAGGCCCGGGATATGTGGGCTTTTACGAGAATTTCGAGGAGATCACCACACGACGCGGATTGCTCAATGGCCAATCACCAGCGAGTGTTTACAGTCTTTGGAACAATGCGGGTGTACTGAGCAACAACTACTCGAAGTTCGATCAACAGCAGATCCGCGTAAGCGCCACAGGTGCTGCGGATGTGGGTAAACATGCCATCAACGTGGGTGTGGAATACGAGCAACTGACCCAGCGGTCTTACAATTTGAACCCAGTTGGGCTGTGGGGCCGCGCAAGAGCCCTCACGAATTTCCACTTGCAGAATTATGAGACTAGCCCATCAGGTCTGTTCTATTCCACAGGCACCTATCCGTATTACAGCTATGAGCGTAACGTTGGTAGCGACCAGGGCGTTTTCGACCGTAACCTCCGTGAAACCTTGGGGCTGAACCCTGACGGTAATGACCTAGTCCAGATCGACGCACTGGATCCTTCCGTTCTGAACCTTGATCTGTTCAGTCCGGATGAATTGATCAATAACGGGGATGCTGGGATACTTGGTTATTACGGGTACGACTATTTGGGGAACAAACTCACCACCAAGCCGAGCTTCGAAAAGTTCTTCAGCGGAAATACCATCACCGGCGAAGACACACTGTTCTCACGGTTACAGGCGCCGTTCCAGCCCATTTATGTGGCAGGCTATGTGATGGACAAATTCTCCTTTGATGATATCATTTTCAATGTGGGGGTTCGCGTTGATCGGTATGACGCGAACCAGTCTCAATTGAAGGATAAGTACCTCTGGCGCAATGCCTACAAGGCGGGGGACGCGGCGGTCGCAAGTCTTATGAACTCAAGCAACCAAGAGAGACCGAGCAACATCGGAGATGACTATGTGGTTTATGTAAACGATGCAGGTAGTCCGACCTCAGTTGTAGGTTATCGCTCCGGTGATCGTTGGTTCAACTCTTCTGGACAGGAACTAACGGACCCCAGCGTGCTTCGTGCTGCCAGCGGCATTCAGCCGTACCTGGTCGGCTATGATACGGATGAGAGCGGTGATCTCCCTGGTAGCAAACTCCGCAAGGACGCGTTCAGGGTATACGACCCTATAGTCAATGTGATGCCTCGTGTGGCTTTCAGCTTTCCGATCAGTGATCAGGCGGTATTCTTTGCCCACTACGATGTACTCACGCAGCGACCGACCAGTAACTCGCGTTTGGACCTGTTGGAATACGCGTACATAGTGAATACCAACAACACACTGAACAACCCTGCATTGAAACCCACCAAAACCATTGACTATGAGTTGGGCTTTCAACAGGTGTTGAGCAAATCATCCTCACTCAAGATCAGCGTATTCTACCGCGAACTGCGCGACCAGATCCAGATCCGGAACGTTGCGCAAGCATGGCCTGTCTCATACAAGACCTTCGACAATTTGGACTTCGGCACTGTGAAGGGCTTCTCTTTGGCTTACGACTTGCGCCGAACGGGTAACATTCGTCTCACGGCCTCCTATACGCTGCAGTTCGCCGATGGAACTGGTTCTGATCCGAGTGCCAGCTTGGCGCTGATCAATGCGAACCAGCCCAATTTGCGTACCATCTCACCGCTCAATTTCGATCAGCGCCACCGGTTCACGGTGAATGCGGATTTCAGTTACGGCACTGGAACGGACTATAATGGCCCGCGTCTTTTTGGTAAAGCCATCTTCCAGAACACGGGTGTGAACGTCACATCCATCTTGGGTAGTGGTACACCTTACAGTCAAAGCAGCTTGATCGTGCAAGAGGGCAACTTCAATCCTCCTGGAGGTCGGTTGGTTGGAACGATCAACGGTGCTCGCTTACCATGGCTGTTGAATACGGATATGCAGGTCTACCGTGATATCCCGCTAACCTTTGGTAAAGACAAAGGTGAAGACAAGGCGAAAAAGGCCAACCTGAACATTTACCTGTTGGTTTCCAACCTGTTCAACACGCGGAATATCACCGGGGTTTACCGGGCTACAGGCTCGCCTGATAATGATGGATACCTGGCAGCACCTCAGTACCAGCCGGATATCAACAACCAGAACGACCCCCTGCCCCCGCACGGGGTCGAACGGCTGCATCATCTGCCAGC
>JANNYL010000683.1:0-2729 GCA_031410075.1 Flavobacteriales bacterium | reverse complement strand
CAAGTTCGCCCTCCTGTTTGTCGATTGTCAAGTCTTTTTTGCCGATGAGTTATCAATTTGGTTCGACGAATGGACAAATGATCGGCTTCAACCGAGTTCATTCGGCAAGTGGAACCAACGCAAAAAGCCGCCCCCTTTCGGGAGCGGCCTTCCGCACTTCAGTTCTGGTCTGCTCTTAGAGCACGCTCAGGCGCTGGGTGGTCATTACACCATCCACCGTAACGTTCACCAAGTAGATACCGCTGGCATTCGTGCGGTCAAGTTCAAGCAAGGTGCTGAAGCGGACACCACTGGTGTTCTGCTGTTGGCTGATCACACGCTTGCCGAACATGTCGTACACCTCCACGCTGATGGCATGGTCCATATCCGAAAGTCCGTTCAACACCACCGTGGCGTTGCCATCACGGGTAGGGTTCGGGAAGATGGTCATGGCATCATTCATCAGCAAAGTGTTCGTATCAGCCGTACGGCTTACGCTGGCAGGAGGGTTCACGATCGTTACCTGGCAGGTAGCGCCGCAGAAACCGCCCCACACACCGTTCACGAAAACCTCGACGGTTACATCGTACGTGCTACCGTTCACCAAGGGGAATAGGGTCCAGGAAAGCAAGCACACGTAGCTCGGGCGCACAATGTTCCGTGCATAGCCTTCGCCCACGTTCACGAAGCGGAAACGATACTGCGTTCCACCCAGCACGGGTACAGCCCAGATCTTGCCACTTCCACCGAACGGCTTGGTAACACCGCAGCTATGCGTAGGCAAGCTGATATCGTTGATCAGCTGTGTGCAACCGGGTACTTGGTTCACATCCAGGGCCATTTCGCAACCCGTACCGAATTTGTCGTTCGATACTCCATCCAAGCCTACATCCGCACGGGCACGGGCGAAGTACACTACACCCGGTGTAAGCGGGCTGGTTACCATCTCCGAGAATTTCACCCAGTTGCGAGGTACCGTTATGCGACGGTAGAAACCGGCATCGGGATCGCTGAACTCGAACTGGTAGTTCAACACACCGGAGATCAGCGTGGTGTACACCTTGTTCGACAACGTGTTCGTGAAGATCGCGCACTCGTTGGCAACGATCGGCGAAGGCCCGGCAGGTAGGCAGAACTGGTGTCCTGAACCGTATACAGGTGTTGTAGGCGTGGTACTCGGCGAGTTGGACCCGTTCGGTGTGTTCTTGAAGAGGTCACGCAGCAATACCGCGTTGGTCAACGTGCGCAGTTCCCATGATCCATTTCCAGCGAGGCAGCAAAGGCCATCTCCACCCGCATCCTGCAGGGAGAAGGTATAGCAGCTACCGAAGTTCGTAGGAAGGCAGACCGTTGTCGTGATCAGTTGATTGTTCTGACCAGCGTACGGGCCACCGCTTGCGACCGGGAAGGCGAACGCATCGAGGATCGACCAGGAGATCTGGCCACCGTTGTTGTCGGTAGTGATCGCTACGATCACGGACTCGCCCGTGATGTTCACGCTCTTGCTGTATGAGTCGTTCGCAGGGATCGCATCAGCTGCACCATTGGGCAGGCTGCTCGCAACGTTCAAGACGTGAACACCGATCGTCGGCGACGTGATCGAAGGCAAGGTCACATCTTCCGTTTGCTGGTAGGCCAGATTGCCCGTCCACAAGAACACTTGCGGCGTTCCGCCATCAATGTCGTAGGTGATGGTCGCACTGGTCAGCGCGTTCTCTCCATTGTTACGCAGGCGGACCTCCGGTACGATCACCGTGGTACACAGGGATCCATCGGGTTGCAGGATCGTGTCGATAGCCGCGTCGTCCATACCGGGGCGGCGCAACAGGATCGAGAAGGTACCTGCAGCGTTCGCACCATCGTTCCATACGTTCAGCAGGTAGTTCGTGCTGGGTACAAGTGCTGGCAACACTGTGCCGAAGCCATCTGCACCAACCGCGCAATCCAACTCGCTCAATGCACCAATGCCACCATCGCAGCCTCCATCAAAGAGGGCATAGCTCATGTCCGAAGCTACAAGGCCAGGGTTCTGGGCAAATGTGAGCAGGTCCATGAACATGATGCTGTTGGGGCCGCTGTTGAAGCTGTACCACACACCTTGCATGGCTCCGAACGGATCGCAAGTGGTGTTCTGGTCGCCGTGGGCGCATTCGTTGCTACCAAGTGTAGGTACACCGGATCCGTCATCGAGCGCAGGCGTAAGAGCCTCGGCCGTGCTGCATGCGTCGTTGGTGGTTGCAGGTGTGCACGGTGGCGCGCAGATCACAGCCATCTGGAAGAAGCCTTCATCCGGACCGAAGCCGTGTACCACAATGTAGTAGGTGGCACCAGGCGCTGCCAGGAAGCTCGCTTCACTGCTGAAATTCGGACAACCTGTACCGTCGTCGTTCAGCGCCACGCACTGTAGATTGTTACAATCGGGAGCAGCGAGGAACACGCTGAGGCGTGTATCGAACTGGGCGATGCCGCAGGTGCTCACGGTTACCTCTTGGGCTATTGGTGTGGTAAAGCTGTACCATACCGAACCACCCGTGCTCACACTCGCGAACGTGCAGGCTGTTGGTGGCAACGTGTTCGCCAAACCGGCGGTGCTGCTCTGAACGGATGAGCCGCAGACCAATGCTTCCGCTGTGGAACAATCGATGTTCTGCACCGGGCAAACGAAGGTCACGATGTATGTGCTGATATCCAAGCCCGAAGACACTGGATCAACAAGCACGTAGTAGTTGCCTGTTGCAGCGATCGGGAAG
>JANNYL010000682.1:0-3377 GCA_031410075.1 Flavobacteriales bacterium | reverse complement strand
TGCCGGCGCCGTAGCTGTTTCCGATGATGATGGTGAACTTGGGCACCACGCTGTTGGCCACGGCGTTCACCAGTTTCGCGCCGTCCTTAATGATGCCGCCGTGCTCGCTGCGGCTGCCCACCATGAAGCCGGTGACGTCCTGCAGAAAGACCAGCGGGATGTTCTTCTGGTTGCAGTTGGCGATGAAGCGCGTGGCCTTGTCGGCGCTGTCGCTGTAGATGACGCCGCCGAACTGCATCTCGCCCTTCTTGCTCTTCACCACCTTGCGCTGGTTGGCCACAATGCCCACGGCCCAGCCATCGATGCGGGCGTAGGCGGTGATGATGCTCTGGCCGTAGCCTTCCTTGTATTCGGTGTACTCGCTGCCGTCCACCAATCGCGCGATCACCTCGCGCATGTCGTAGGGCTTGGCGCGGTCGGTGGGGAGGATGCCGTAGATCTCCTTCGGGTCGGCCTTCGGTGCTTGTGACTTCTCGCGGCTGAAGCCCGCATCCTTCGGTTTGCCGAGCTTGTCCACGATGGCGCGGATCTTCTTGAGGCAATCCGCATCATCCTTGCACTTGTAGTCGGTAACGCCGCTGATCTCGCTGTGCGTGGTTGCGCCGCCGAGCGTCTCGTTGTCGATGTCCTCGCCGATGGCGGCCTTTACCAGGTAGCTGCCGGCGAGGAAAATGCTGCCGGTCTTCTCCACGATGAGGGCCTCGTCGCTCATGATGGGCAGGTAGGCGCCGCCCGCCACGCAGCTGCCCATGATGGCGGCGATCTGCGTGATGCCCATGGAACTCATCACGGCGTTGTTGCGGAAGATCCGGCCGAAGTGCTCCTTGTCGGGGAAGATCTCGTCCTGCATGGGCAGGTACACGCCCGCGCTGTCCACCAGGTAGATGATGGGCAGGCGGTTCTCGATGGCGATCTCCTGCGCGCGCAGGTTCTTCTTGCCCGTCATGGGGAACCAGGCGCCGGCCTTCACGGTGGCGTCGTTGGCCACCACGATGCATTGGCGCTTGCTCACGTAGCCGATCACCACCACCACACCGGCGCAGGGCGCACCGCCGTGCTCCTTGTACATGCCGTCGGCCGCGAAAGCACCGATCTCGATGCGCGGGCTCTTGGGGTCGAGCAGGGCATCGATGCGCTCGCGGGCGGTCATCTTGCCTTGCTCGTGCTGCTTGGCGATGCGTTTCTCGCCGCCGCCCTCGTAGATCTTGTGCAGGCGCTTGTTGAGGTCGGAGAGCTTCAGCTTGTTGAAGTCCTCGTTCTTGGATGCTTCGATATCGATCTTCTCGGCCATGGGGCGATTAGCGGATGTGCCAATTAGCGGATTAGCTGATGGCGTGGTGCGAAGATCGTGCGTGGGTGCGAATAGTGGGAGGGTTTGGGCATTCCGGCGTTCAAATGCAACGCCGTCGGGCCATTCGCTTGTAGTCCTCGCCGCACTCGTTCCTCATGCGGCTGTGGGCTACCCGCTGCTGTCCCTAACGCGAAATGCAGATCGCGGCCAGGATCAGAACGGCGGGCAACCGCGACATCCGGATCCCTTCGCAACAATTTTCCCCTCGTTGTCGAAATGCCAGATCTCGCCTTTATCCATCCACCATTCGCCTACGCGTTTGCCGTTGGAGTACTCACCTTCTGACCTGTTCTCTGGGTCGTTGTTCAACTCACACCACCAGCCGTGTTTCTCACCGGCTCCATTCCGGTTTCCGAACGCGACGGGGCGGCCCCAAAAGCTCTTGATACATCGGGTGTAACGGTTCTCGAAGACCATGGTGTCGCAGGCGCATTCACGTCTGCCGAACTGCGCCCTCAGGTCCGATGAGGTGACCGCTAATGTGACCATGAACAATATGGGCAGCCACGTGAAAGGCTTCTTGAAGTTCTCGTTCTTGGATGCTTCGATGTCGATCTTCTCGGCCATGGTCGCGAAAGTAGTTCGCAGTCCTTTTCTCCGGGGATGGGTGGGCTCGCAGGCTCGCCGAGTCTTTTCCACAGATGACGCAGATGTCACAGATGAATGCGGCTCGCTGGCTCGCCTACCTTTTTTCCGCAGATGACGCAGATGTCACAGATAAATACAGAACGCCGTATTGGGTTTTCATCTGTGACATCTGCGTCATCTGCGGATATTCGCATTATGGACGATCGGGATCCACAGACGCATGCGATCATCGGCGCGGCGATGGAGGTGCACTCCGAGCTCGGCGCTGGCTTCCTGGAGAGTGTGTACCAGGAGGCTCTCGCTCAGGAGTTCAGCGCGCGGGGTATCCCGTTCGCTGCGGAGGTCGAGTTGCCGATCCACTACAAGGGTGAGCGGCTCATCACGTTCTTCCGTGCCGATCTCATCTGCTACGGCGAAGTGGTTGTGGAATTGAAAGCCTTGAAGGCGATGAGCGGGGTGGAGGAGTCACAACTGCTGAACTACCTGAAGGCGACCGGTCTCGAGCGTGGCTTGCTGTTGAACTTCGGGAGTCCGCGGCTGGAGGTGAAGCGGATGGTGTTCACTCCGCGGTAGTTCTATTCCGCAGGCGGCTCGCAGGCTCGCCTTATTTTTCCGCAGATGTCACAGATGACGCAGATAAATGCGGCAGGCGTATTTGAATTCATCTGTGTCATCTGCGTCATCTGCGGACGATAGGGGGCGGTCATCTGCGGACCAGCTTGTTGAAGTCTTCGTTCTTGGATGCTGCGAAAGCGATGAAAGCAGGAGTGATAGGTGGATGAATGCCCGGTTCTGCGCCCTGGCATCGATCCTTTCCAGCTCCTCAATCCTGCGGTAACACCTCCGGTGAAATGGGTGCTTGTTCCTTCTTGCGATGCAGCTCGAGATACACGCCCAACACCAGGAAGTCGCGTCCGGTCTCGTCGTTGATGCGGTAGTCGAACTGGTGCAGGTAGCCGAGTTGCACCGCCACGCTAGGGGTGAGCCTGCGGTTGATGGCCACTTGCGCGCGGTTGCGCTCGAAGTAGGGCTCGCGGTCGGTGAAGAACAGTTCGTTGCTCGCGCTCAATACATAGGGTCGCTCACCGTTCTTCATGGTTCCGAACGGGTATGATGCGCCTATTCGGTAACGGAAGCGGTTGCGGTAACCGTTGCTGGTGAAGCGCAGCTCCATACGGTAGCGATGCTCCACTTTCAGGCGGCCGAAGGACGCATCGTGCACCACCTGCGGCCAGATGCGCAGCTCATCATTGGCCGTGGGTCGAACAAGGTCGCCACCGGGGAGGTAGGTCACATAGTGCCCGGCTCCCAGCGTGAGGCGCAGGCCGGGCATGGCCTTGTAGGTCACCGCGCCTTTGTACTCGTGGTAGTGGAAGTCGTCGTAGAAACGGAGCGAACGCACCTGTCCCTCGACCATGCCGCTCAGCCGGTCGTTCCA
>JANNYL010000681.1:0-8317 GCA_031410075.1 Flavobacteriales bacterium | reverse complement strand
GTATGAACGAGCTTACTGGCCAGGCTTGTGACCAGGTCCTCAATACGATCACTACCGCTGTGCCTTTTCTCCTCATTGGCCCGGATTCTCGCTCTGGTGGTATGGGAGATGCCGGTGTTGCTTTACCTGCTGACGCCAATGCCATCCACTGGAATCCGAGCAAGCTGGCCTTTGCTGAGAACGAAAGCGAGTTCCGTTTATCTGTATCCCCTTGGTTGAAGAACCTGGTGCCGGATATGACACTTTCATATTTGGCTGGTTATAGGCGACTTGCGAACAAGCGCAGCGCTATTGGAATGTCTTTGCGCTATTTCAATCTGGGTAGCATCACGTTCACGGATGTGAACGGCTCCGTTATCCGTGACTTCAAGCCAGCGGAATTCGCCCTCGACGTGGCTTTTGCCCAACAATTCAGTGACAAGTTCTCTGGAGGCATAACACTTCGGTACGTTAACAGCAATCTCACAGGCGGTCTAAATGTTAGTGGAGCCAATACGAAAGCTGGCCAGACCATTGCGGCAGACGTGTCGTTCTACTACCGCAAAAAGGGAATGACCTTGGCCGGTAAGGACGCCACATTCGCCTTTGGTACGAACATTTCCAACGTGGGCGCCAAGATGTCATACAGCGACGCTGCGCGCAGGGATTTCATTCCCATCAATCTGCGTATGGGCCCATGTCTTACTGTTGACCTGGACGATTACAACTCGATCACCGTGAATGCTGATATCAACAAATTACTTGTGCCTACTCCGCCCATTTACAATGCTTCAGGCGATACCATACTCTATGGTGATGATCCAACGCGGGGGATAGCAGCGGGTGTTTTCGGCTCGTTCAGTGATGCACCGGGTTACCTCGATGAAGATGGGAAGATCATTTCAGGTAGCCCTTTGAAAGAAGAATTGCGCGAGATCAATTTCGCCGGTGGACTGGAGTATTGGTATGCCAAGCAATTCGCTTTCCGTACGGGTTATTTTTGGGAGCATGCGACCAAGGGTAATCGAAAGTATTTCACCATGGGACTTGGGGTGAAGTACAGCATCTTCTCCCTCGATTTCAGCTACCTGATCGCCAATACGCAAAGGAGCCCACTGGCCAACACTGTGCGTATTACGCTGGGCTTCAATTTCGATGGAAAGGCCAAGAAGAAGGTCGAAGCGGAATGACCTTTCGGGTAGGTTTCGGTTCCGATGTGCATCAACTGGTGGTGGGTCGTGAATTGTGGCTCGGTGGGATCCTGATCGAACATGTGAAAGGTGCCCTTGGGCATAGTGATGCCGACGTTCTTTTGCACGCGATATGCGATGCGCTCTTAGGTGCTGCAGGCCTTGATGATATTGGCCATCATTTCCCGGATACAGATGTTCGCTGGAAAGGCGCGGACAGCAAGGTACTCCTCGCTCAAGTGGTAGAGCTTCTGAAGGAGAAAGGCTGGACCGTTGGTAATGTTGATAGCACCTTGTTGCTGGAGCGCCCGAAGATCAAACCGCACATTCCCGCCATGCGAAAGGTGATTGCCGCATTATTGGCTGTGGACATTGATGCGGTATCGATCAAAGCCACCACCAGCGAAACTCTAGGATACGTGGGCCGTGAGGAAGGTGTCTGCGCTCACGCTGTCGCGCTAATTCAGCGCGCCTGATCAGTCGTCGTTGTCTGCCGGGATCTCGGTGAATGTTCCGAGAGACTGTTCGTCTTCGAAAAAGAACACGCGCATTTGGGCCGTGTCCCGTAGCAGGTCGATCTTCCCTAACTCCACTCGGCTCACTTTCACTCCTAAGCGTGCGTGGAGGTCGGCAAAAAGAGCACTCTTGTTCTCCGGTTTGATAAGATCGATCTTCTCGTAGATCACGAATCGCATGGCTTCATGTCGCGTCAGCCACACATGTTCCATCACGTACACCATTCCGAGGATAACGGCATTGGTGAACAATAGCTCCACCAAACTCACTTTCTTGCTTACCAATGCATTGATCACCGCCAACGTGATCACCGCGAACAAGTACGTCATGTCCTTCACGCTCAATTGTTCGGTGCGGTAACGGATTATGCTGAATACAGCGAAAAGCCCAAATCCAAATCCCATGCTCAGCTTCACATTGTACATCAGTATGCACAGGAAGAAGATCAGCACATTGAAAACGAAGTAGGTGAACAGGTTCTCCTTCTTGCGGTGGATCGGATAGTAGATCACCCGGATCAGAACGAACAGTACGATCGCGTCGATTCCGAATTTGAACAGCAACTCCCATAGGTCAGGGTGGAAGATGCGCATGCCGAATATCCTGTTCATCATGGTGCTGGTATTATGCAGCCGATCGCAAGCGGTTTACCCGCAGCATGGCTTCTTTGAACGTGTTGTATTTGGGTGCGCGACCAAGCAGGATCAGGCCTGCACAATACTTGCTGAGCCCGCTTGGGCGGATGCCCCGATCACGCATGACCTTGGCGAATGGGGATGTGCGATCCGCGCGTTCTTCTTTCAACTCGGCAATGCACAATCCTTGCAAGTCCCGTTCTCCGCTCGCATCAGAGAATTTCAGGCCTCGATCTATCGTGAGTCGCTCATGGCGTGTGCGGTGAACGAACGTGAGCCTCACGAAATGGTTCCACATCGTGGCAACCAATGGCTCATAGCAGCCGCTTGACTTGGATATGAAGGTCTGTTGTTCCGGTTCAAGGACCTCTGGAATTGCCCCCACTTTTTTCCGCACCTTGTCCGTGCCGCCGCGCCCTGTCTTGCGTTTTACTTCCAAGAATACCAAGGGGCTGCCTACATATTCGCGAAAGCGCACTTTGCTTCGGAACGAGCGGCCGTTGTGGTGGTCTTTGAAGTGTTTCAGATCCACCGTATCGAAGTAGAGCGACCGGTATGAACTACCTCGAACCCCATTGACCACCAGTAGGCGGTATTCCGGGAGAAGCTCGCTGAGAATGTTAGCCAGGTCTTTCTCCGCGATCGCGTATTTGGTGTCCATGCGGTTCTGCAATTTCACCTGATCCATCTCTTCTATGGATATGGGGTCGAATCGTTGCAGAAGTTCTTCGCTAGAGAGCATATCGCCTTGGCAAGGACGCCAAATCTAACCGGTGGCCGTTGCCTGCATCGTCCGCATTACTGCCAACGGTACCTTCGGATCCCATTTTTCCGGGACCCGATACATGAGCTTTAACCGCAAGATCGCCCTGCATTATTTGCAGCACGCCAATTGGAAAGTGCTTCCCAAGGAAGATCGCGAATTGCTGGAACTCGCTACCCGAGCGGCAAGAAGTGCATATGCACCTTACTCCAGGTTCAAGGTTGGGGCTGCCCTGCGGATGGAGGAAGGACAGGTGGTATCCGGCAACAATCAGGAGAATGCGAGTTTCCCTGCAGGTATTTGTGCCGAACGCACGGCCTTGCACGCCGCTATGTCAGTTATGCCCAAGGGTACCGTTGAGAGCATGGCCATCGTGGTACCCCAAGTTCGAGGTACACGGCCCGTGACTCCGTGTGGTATTTGCCGCCAAGCTCTGGTGGAGCAAGAGCGCAGACAGGAAGGTCCTATACGGCTACTGATGGGGATCCTGCGAGGCCCGGTGATCGAAATGTTCAGTGTGGACACTCTGCTTCCACTTTCGTTCGATAGCAAGAACCTGCCGGGCACGTCAAGGAAGCGCGTATAGTTGCCCTGTGATCGATGCCGCAGGGAGGTATCTTTGGCCGGACCGCATACCACTGATGAGCACGAAAACAGCCTCTCCTTCTGCAACCAAGCCTTCTTCCAATGGAGGCTTTTCCAAAGAGACCTACCTGCGCTGGTTCAAGGAGATGCTGCTGATGCGGCGTTTCGAAGAGAAGACCGGTCAGCTCTACACACAACAAAAATTCGGTGGGTTTTGCCACCTCTACATCGGGCAAGAAGCCATACTGGCTGGTATGATCACCGCTATCCGCAAGGGTGACAAGGTGATCACCGGTTACCGGGACCATGCACATCCACTTGTGCTTGGCACACCGGCCAAAAATGTGATGGCCGAACTCTACGGCCGCACAACCGGCACCAGCAAAGGCAAAGGAGGCAGTATGCACTTCTTCGATAAGGAACGAGGTCTTTTCGGTGGCCACGGCATCGTTGGAGGCCAGATCGGCTTGGGAGCGGGCATCGCCTTTGCTGACAAGTACAAGGGCAACGATAGCGTGACTCTTTGTTCCATGGGCGACGGTGCCATCCGCCAAGGGATCCTGCACGAGACCTTCAACATGGCGATGACGTGGAAGTTGCCGGTTGTTTTCATCATCGAGAACAACCACTACGCCATGGGTACAAGCGTGGAACGTACGAGCAACGTTCGCGAGCTGTACACGATCGGTGAGAGCTACGACATGCCCGGTGAGCCGGTTGATGGCATGAGTTGCGAAGCGGTACATACCGCCATCGCCAAAGCCTGTGCGCATTGTCGCGAAGGAAATGGACCTTACTTGTTGGAGATCAAGACCTATCGTTACCGAGGTCACTCGATGAGCGATCCGCAGAAGTACCGCACCAAGGAAGAGGTAGAGGAGTACAAGCAACAGGACCCGATCGAAGGCGTGCGCCAGATCATTCTGAAGAACAAGTGGTCCAATGAGGCCGAGTTGGAGAAGTGGGACGATGAGGTGAAGAAGGAAGTGGAGGAAGCCGTGAAATTCGCTGATGAAAGTCCGCTTCCCGCTG
Organism: Flavobacteriales bacterium; assembly: GCA_031410075.1. Lineage (GTDB taxonomy): Bacteria > Bacteroidota > Bacteroidia > Flavobacteriales_F > PHOS-HE28 > PHOS-HE28. The sequence continues at coordinate 3,617 of JANNYL010000681.1, read as the reverse complement.
TGGAAGAGCTGTACAACGACGTGTACAAGACGCCGGACTATCCGTTCATCAAGGATTGATACGCGATGCCCATTCGCTTCTACCCCGGGCCTTTGGCGAAGAACAGCGTTCTGTTGTTCTTGGGTTCATGGTTTCTGTTCGGATGTGCCAAGGAGCAGGATCCGCCGGAGCCCACACAAATACCAACGGATTATCGCGAGGCGATCATTGGCGTCTATTCCGGTCGTGCATACTATCGGCATGCCTATTTCGGGATAACCACAGATTCGGTCAACTGGGCTTCTGATGCGGACGTATCGTTGGATGCGTCGGACGACAGTTCTATCGTGATCTCCAATCTTGATACGGTGAGGATGAACGTTGACCTCACTTTTTTTGGGTGGGTTGACGCACCGGATCCTTTGGGCAACTCCTACTTCTCCAGTGGCACATTCGTTGTCGGGATCGATACATTGGAACTGGAATTCGACTGCATCAGGCTCATTGATGGTGTGCTGAATGAGTACGTTTTTTCAGGTATGAATATCTAAAGACCAAGACATGGCCGAGATCGTACGCATGCCCAAGTTGAGCGACACCATGACCGAGGGTGTGGTGGCGAAGTGGAACAAGAAGGTGGGCGACAAGGTGAAGAGCGGAGATATCCTCGCTGAGATAGAGACCGACAAGGCCACCATGGAATTTGAGAGCTATCTCGATGGCACACTGTTGCACATCGGCGTGCAACAAGGCCAAGCCGTGCCGGTGGATTCCTTGCTGGCCATCTTTGGAAAGGAAGGTGAGGACATAACCGCACTTCTTGCTGAAGCCGCCAAGGACGCAGCAATTCCAGATGCCGGCCCTGCTGTGAAGATCGAAGAGAAGAAGACCGAGCCTGTTGCCGCATCTGCTGAATCGAAAACCGCACCGGCGTCTATTGCGAAACCAACACCTGTTGCGGTGGCATCTACTACCAATGGCCGGGTAAAAGCAAGTCCGCTCGCGAAGAACCTCGCCGAAGAGAAAGGCATCGACATCAGTCGCATACGCGGTAGCGGTCCTGATGGCCGCATCACCAAGGGTGATGTAGAAGGGTTCGCTCAAGGTGGTATGGCCTTCAGTGGTCCACAGGAGGAGCGCTTCACCGAAGTGGCCGTGAGCCAGATGCGCAAAACAATCGCCAAGCGCCTCGCCGAAAGCAAGTTCACCGCGCCGCATTTTTATCTCACGCTGGAGATCTACATGTCTCGTTCGATGCAAGTGCGTGAGGCGATCAACGCGAGTATTGCACCGGACAAGATCTCTTTCAACGACATGGTGATCAAGGCCGTGGCGGTTGCACTGAAACAGAACCCGAAGGTCAACAGCAGCTGGCTCGGCGACCGCATCCGCTACAACGAACACGTGCACATCGGTGTGGCCGTAGCCGTGGAAGATGGCCTGCTCGTACCCGTTGTTCGCTTTGCGGATAGCAAGACGCTACGCTCCATCGGATCAGAAGTGCGCGACCTCGCCAAGAAGGCCAAGGAGAAAAAGCTCCAACCTGCGGAATGGGAGGGCAACACGTTCACCATTTCCAACCTTGGCATGTTCGGCATCGAGGAGTTCACCGCTATCATCAACCCGCCCGATGCGTGCATCCTCGCCATTGGCGGGATCATGGAAAAGCCCGTTGTGAAGAACGGACAGGTGGTTGCTGGCCATACCATGAAGGTGACACTGAGCTGCGATCACCGCGTGGTGGATGGTGCTACTGGCGCGGCTTTCCTGAACACCTTCAAGCAGATGCTGGAGGAGCCGGCGTTGTTGCTGGGGGTAGGGGCGATCTGATCGCTGATGCGGTCGGCACTTTTCGTCCTCGGCCAGTTCGGTTCCATAGCTGTTCTGCTCTTCTGTGGTAGTTGGGCATTGCCTTGGTGGTCGTGGCTTTTTTTCATCAGCGGCCTTTTGCTTTTCACGTGGGCCTGCGTCTCGCTCGGTGGAAGAAATTTCACCATTCTTCCCGATCCGCGTGCAGGCAACACGCTTTCGCAACGCGGCATCTATCGCTTCCTGCGCCACCCGATGTACACGGCGGTGCTGCTATGCGGTATCGCGGTTTCGTTCGGTGCGCCCAATGTTGTCCGATGGATCGCATTGGTCGTGTGCGCGCTGGTGCTCGTGATCAAAGTGCGCCATGAGGAAGCCCTGCTCACCGCCCGGCACCCGGACTACCCGGAGCGCATGCGCGGGGTGGCCCGGTTGCTGCCCGGCTTTTGGTGAGGGCAATACGGGGCGTGAGCATCCGTTCTGAGGCTAACATCACCCAACCATGCGTTATCAGCATCTCTGGCTTTCCGCCGGCACCGTGCTCATCTTGTTCGCTTCTTGCAAGAAGGAGGAAGCGGAGAACCCTGTACCGGATGCTCCAGGAGCTTCGTTGAGCATTGACGCCTTCAGTCAATTGGACTCCGGCAACTACTGGGTATATGAACGCAGGAGGTATGACAGCACGGGCGTGTTGACCATAGGGCCCTATATAGACAGCATCTACTTCGATGGGGATACCCTATGGCAGGGGAACAGTTTCAAGGTGCAACGCCGATGGACGCTGGGTGCGATGGGACCCAATATGACCCGGTTCATCCGGGATTCTGCGGATTGCATTGTCGAAGCGGGTGGCCGGGTGTTGTTCAGGTACGGCGTGTTCGATGAGGTCGCCTATTCCGACACTTACTATGTCACGTTCACCATCGATTGGTCCATGCCATCAGCGACCACAACGCAAACCGTGCCTGCAGGCACGTTCACCTGCCACACGTGGCAAGGCTACATCCACGATGCGGTTCAAGGGAGCCTGTGGGAATACGTTCCCGCGGAACGGCAGCCCTATTACCGCTGGGCAGATGGAGTGGGCAAGGTGGGTCAACTTGAACCCTTCGTGAACGGGGACACGGAGGTGCTGGAACTTGCTCGGTACCACGTACAGTAGCCGACCAGCTTATGGACCGCTATGCGCGCGCGCGATAGCAGCTTCAGCTTAATTGCCCGGAACGCATGCACGGGGTGGCCGGCCTGCTGCTGCGTGTGAGTTGGAGCCATTTTGTACCCTGGGGTATAACGGAACCCTCACCCTTGGGTCACCCCCGACTGGTCCATGAACTCCCTGCGGAACCACAGCTCAAAGCCGGGATGTAAGAACACGCCCATCCTTGCTTCTACTTTCAGCCCGTGCAACCGTTCGCCGATACACCCATCGAGTTCCTGAAGGGCGTTGGCCCACAGAGGGGCGAACTTCTGCGTGCGGAACTAGGTATCGCTACGTTCGGTGATCTGCTCCAGCATTTTCCGTTCAGGTATGTGGATCGCAGTCGTTTCCAGACCGTGCGCGAGCTGCATGGTGAAATGGAGAACGTGCAGTTGCGCGGAACAGTGAGCCAAGTGAAAACCCTTGGCGAGAAGATGGGCCGCAGGCTAACGGCGAAGTTGACGGATGCGAGCGGAACCATCGACCTGGTCTGGTTCAAAGGCATCCGTTGGTTGCAGCCGGTGCTGAAGGATGGCGCGGAGTTCATCGTCTTCGGCAAGGTCACCGAATTCAACGGGCGTTTGAATATGGCGCACCCTGAATTGGAACTTGCCGCCAACTGGGAAGCCGG
>JANNYL010000680.1:0-2145 GCA_031410075.1 Flavobacteriales bacterium | reverse complement strand
TTCCCGTTGGCAGCCGCACACCGAGAACACCGGTCACGTTCCTATCCGCTTCTTTGATGAAGGCGAACGACGTGGTGATGATAGCGTCACCAATGCCACTGTTGTTACCGAGCTCGCCACTGGCGAACACATAGGGGATCTTGAACGCGACGGAAAGCCTGGGGCCGATGCCGATGCTGATCTCTGGATTCAGTTGCATGATGGTGGTGCTTTGCTCCCCGATCGCATAGCTGAAACCGAGACGTGCCATGTGGCGATAGTCCACCACGTCCGCTGTGCTGTCCTGCCACAAGTGGAGCTGGCCGGTTGGGCCTGCGGTACAAACACCGGCATCGCTACAGCCTTGGCCAAACAACCATTTCGGACCAAGCAAAACCAATAACAGGAACAGTGAGCGGTTGATCATGTCGCAAAGTTGAGCGTTCGGTGGGGTTGAACGATCACGAGAAGATCACAGATGTGCACCATTGTCAGGAAGCTGACGAGAACCTTCGTTAAAACCCGCCGCCTTTACCTTCGCGGACCCAACTATCAACCATGCCCGGCACAGAGCTTTTCGGCGAAGAAGAGAAGAAGGAAGTGATGGACGTCCTGAATTCAGGCGTGCTCTTCCGGTTCAATCACGATGCGCAGCGCCAAGGCCATTGGAAGGCGAAGGACTTCGAGAACGAGGTCGCCAAATTCACCGGAGCCAAACACGCGCTCGCGGTCAGTAGCGGAAGCACAGCAGTGAACAGTATGCTCGCTGCCTGCGGCGTGGGCTACGGCGACGAGGTGATCGTGCCACCCTTCACCTACATCGCCACCATCGAGGCTGTTATGCTCGCGGGTGCCCTACCGGTATTCGCCGAGATCGACGACACGCTGTGCATGAGCGCCGAAGGGATCCGCGCGGTGATCAGCCCGAAGACCAAGGCGATCCTGCTTGTACACATGTGCGGTGCGGCCGCGGATCTGGACGGGATCCTGGCGATCTGCAAGGAGCGGAATATCATGTTGATCGAAGACAGCGCACAGGCGCTCGGGGCCAGCTACAAGGGCAAGATGCTCGGTACCTACGGCCGCATGGGCAGCTTCAGCTACGACTTCTTCAAGATCAACACCTGCGGCGAAGGCGGCATTGTGATCACCGACGATCAACAACTCTGGGACACGGCACAGCAGTTCGCCGACCATGGTCACGACCACATCGGCAACAACCGCGGCATGGAACAGCACCCGATCATGGGCACCAACTTCCGCATCGGCGAGATCAACGCAGCCATCGGACTGGCGCAGACGCGGAAGCTGGCTTTCATTCTGGAAAAGCAACGCGCGCACAAGGCCATCATCCAAGCACGACTTTCCAAGATCCCGGGTCTGCAGTTCCGCCGCCACACGGATGAGGCGGGCGACAGCGCTACCTTCTTCCACCTGCTGATGCCGACCGAACAGGCTGCACGTGAAACAGTGAAAATATTCGCCGAAGCAGGTATTCCGCATGGCTACTGGTACGACAACATGTTCCACTACATCAAGCAGTGGGACCATGTGAAGAACCTGAGCATGCCCTACAAGCTGGTAGCGCACGAGCTCGGCCTGCCGCAGGACCTGAAAACGATGAAGTTCCCGAAGAGCGATGCCGTCATGAGCCGCTTGATCAGCTTCAACATCCGCGTGACGTGGACGGAGGCGGAGCTGGATGCGCTGCTAACGAAGATGGAGGAGGCGGTGCGGAAGGTGATGGAGGGGGTGGCTGTGTAGGCCTTTTGGGCGTGCCGGCCCGAGGACTCGCCGTCGCGCTTTCCGCTCGTACTCCTCGCTCCTTCGTCGCTGCGGGGTACCCGCTTCAATCGCTCACGCGAGAGCTACATTGTGGGCATGAAGTCTGTGCTCTGGGCGATGATGACCCTTTGTTTAGTCATGGGCTGTGGGGAATCTTCATCGTCCAACCATCAGGAAGGAGGGCGGGCGCAGAAAACACAGGTCTCGCTTCGCTACGTCATGCTTAACAACGAACAATGCGATTTGATTGGAGATAGACGTGAGACTTCTGTAGAGGACATCACCGGTATCTGGGTCGATTCGTTGCTCTGGAAGAACAGGAGACCGGATACATGTTGGTACGGGGTGAAGTGCTTGGACAGGCGTATTCGGTTTGAGTTG
>JANNYL010000679.1:0-2991 GCA_031410075.1 Flavobacteriales bacterium | reverse complement strand
CGCGTGGCGAACGCCCACGACGTGACGGTCTTCACCACCCGCCCCGATACCATCTTCGGCGTAAGCTTCGTTACCCTCGCACCGGAGCATGAACTGATCGAGAGGATCACGCCGCCCGAGCGTATGGCGGAAGTAATGGCCTACGTAACCCAGGCCAAGAACCGCAGCGAACGCGAGCGCCTTACGGAGGTGAAACGCGTGAGCGGTGTGTTCACCGGGGCCTATGTGAAGCATCCGTTCACGCACATGGACATACCCGTGTGGGTGGGTGACTATGTGCTTGGTGGTTATGGTACTGGCGCCGTAATGGCCGTGCCCGCAGGCGACCAGCGCGATTGGAATTTTGCCACGCACTTCAACATCCCGTTTACCTCGGTAACAGAGAACTGGGATATCGCCAAAGGCGCCGACGAAAGCAAAGAAGCCACGCTCACGAACAGCGTTTTCCTGAACGGGATGAAAGTGGCCGATGCGATCCCACGTGCTATTGACGAATTGATCGCGAAGAACGCAGGCGAGAGACGTATCAACTTCCGCTTGCGTGATGCCGCATTCGGCCGCCAGCGATACTGGGGCGAGCCGATCCCCATCTACTACCAGGACGGTGTGCCCTACGGCCTGCCCGAAAGCGCGCTGCCCTTGGTGCTACCCGAAGTGGACAAGTTCCTGCCCACCGAGGATGGCGAACCACCACTGGCGCGCGCGACGAATTGGAACTACAACGGCCTGCCGTACGAGACCACTACCATGCCCGGTTGGGCCGGCAGCAGCTGGTACTTCCTGCGGTACATGGATCCGGGTAACGAAGGCCGTTTTGCTTCACCGGAAGCCATCAACTACTGGCAGCAAGTGGATCTGTATGTGGGCGGCAGCGAGCACGCCACCGGGCACCTGCTCTACTTCCGCTTCTGGACGAAGTTCCTGAAGGACCGCGGTTGGATCAACTTCGATGAGCCGGCGAAGAAGCTGGTGAATCAGGGGATGATAACCGGGGTTTCCAAGTTCGCAACCGAAGTGAGAATAGCACCGGAAATCAAAGCACTGTGGGACGCAGAGCCGAAGGAGTTACACATCCGTCGAGGAGACGAACTGCTCAAGGTGTTTGAGATTGCCCCGTTAGTACCAGGCGACACTGCTGGGTACCACGTCTATTGTTCCGCAGGTTGTAGCCTGAGGATAGACTACTTCGACCCTAAGTCCAAGACCTACATCAAAACACATATTTCCGAAGGTCGCGCTGATGGGGACTTTGCTGAAGATGCCGTGGTCAATGGGAAAAGCGCCTTCATCATACAGCCCTTAGAATGGCTAAAGGTGCAACCAGCTTTCCGCCCAATCATTATTACCGATGCTGAGGTCGAGGGCTATTGGCACCATGCCCCTGAAAAGAGGCGATGGATGAGCTTTGATGACACTCCAGTTGGAAGTGACAAAGCCCATTGGACCGTTCGACCAGAGGTCGAAAAGATGTCCAAGTCAAAACTAAACGTTGTATCACCCGACAAGAAGCCGAGACCTGTACTTGGGGTTCACCTTAGACAAGAACATCTCAGGTACTACGACGTGAAGGCTGAAAATGTGGAGGAGATTCCTGGCGTGATTGAGCGTTACGGAGCCGACACTTTGCGTTTGTACGAAATGTTCCTCGGCCCCATCGAACAGAGCAAACCCTGGGATACCGCAGGCATCGAGGGCACCAGCCGGTTCCTGAAGAAATTCTGGAATCTGTTCCACACAGAATCGCGGGATCAGGAATCAGGAATTAGCGAATCATTTATCGTATCAGAGGAAGCACCGTCCAAGGCCGAGCTGAAGATCCTGCACGCCACGCTGAAAAAGGTGGAAGAAGACATCGAGAAGATGAGCTTCAACACCAGCGTTAGCCAGTTCATGATCGCGTGCAACGGCCTACACGAATTGAAGTGCAATAAGCGCCAAGTCTTGGAACCGCTCACCATCGCGTTGGCCCCATTTGCACCCCACATCGCCGAAGAACTGTGGAGTTTGCTCGGCCACAACACAAGTATCACAACAGCCACTTGGCCGAAGTGGGATGCCCAATACTTGGTGGAAGACAACTTCAGCTACCCGATCAGTTTTAACGGGAAAACGCGCATGCAACTGGAATTCCCTACCGCCCTGAGCAAAGAGGAGGTAGAAGCCCAAGTGCTGGCTAACCCGGAAGTGCAGCAGCGCCTCGAGGGTAAAGCGCCCAAAAAGGTGATCGTGGTCCCAAAGCGCATCGTCAATATCGTTGTGTGAGCGCAATGCTGCCGCAAGCTTCAGGCTTCAAGCCACAGGCTTTTCAGCTGATGTTCCTGACCGTCGGCTTGTGGCAGGCGAGTTGTACCAAGTTCGTGCTAAGCACCAGACTGTGCGTTACTGCGCCAAAGCCTGCAGCCTTTGGCCTAGGGCCTGCGGCAAGTCAAAGCCTCCGGTACGCCATTTGCATTGCGCGGGACATGGCACGCAAAGCACTCTTGGCCCTTCTGGGCACCAGCCTCTTATCCATCGGTTATGCTCAAGGCAAGCACCAAGGCCAAGCAGTCGAAGGTTCAGATGGGCTGTTGCCTCTGCGCTCTATCCAGCACAATGCTTTTCAGGCAGGGGAGAAGTTGGAGTATGTCCTGCACTACGGATTTATGAACGCTGGTGTGGCCACGGTGTCGTTGAAGGAAAGCCCGGTGGACATGCTCGGTCGCAAAGTGCTCTATGCTTCGGCTGAGGGCCATAGTGCAGGTGCGTTCAAGGCGTTCTACAAAGTGAACGATCTCTATGAGTCGCGCTTCGATAAAGAAGGAGTTTTCCCGTGGGTCTTTACACGCCGCGTGGAAGAAGGCGGTTACACGATCAACCAGGATTACACCTTTCTACAACATCGCCATCAGGTTTCAACGCAAGACAAAAAACAGTTCAGCGTGCCCGCCAATGTGCAGGATATGATCAGTGCGTTCTACTACGCCCGCACGTGGGACCTGAGCAATGTGCAGC
>JANNYL010000678.1:0-10815 GCA_031410075.1 Flavobacteriales bacterium | reverse complement strand
CGTTCCTCGTTCAGGTCCTGCTTGTTCAGGAAGCGGCCTTGTACGATACGCACCGATTCGACCGTGATCACCTCGGGTTCGGCCCCGTAGATCGAGAAAGCAGCGGTTTTGCTTTTGTAGTTCACATTGTTGCCGCCTTGCCATCCACCTAGCTGCAATTGCGGTGAGCAAACGTCGATCCCCGGAACATGGTCACGGATCAATTGGATATCCTCGTTGTCGAAATTGAAATTGCGATTGCGCTGGAAACCAGCATAGGGCTTCGTGGTCGGCATGGTCCAGATGAAACAGCTGTTCGTCGCGAAGCCTTCGAAACCACCGAGAACCGCGTTGCTCAAACCGTTGCCCATGCCAAGCATCACCACAAGCATGAAGATGCCCCAGGCAACACCGAACATGGTGAGAAAGCTGCGGAGCTTGTTACGGCTCAACGTCATCATGATCTCCGACCAGCGATCCGCGTCGAACATGGCTCTTAGGCTGGTTTATGTAGAATAAGGTGAACCATTATTCGTATCGCAGAGCTTCAATGGGCCTGATAGCAGCGGCCTTGCGTGCAGGGAAAAAGCCAGCGAGCGCACCGGCGAGGATCAATGCGAACAGAGCCTTCACCGCGACGCCGAGGTCTATGGTAGGGTTGCGGAAGAACTGGGTGCCGGGTATCGCGCTGGATATAAGTTCCAAGAGCCCAACTGCACTGGCGAGCCCAATGAAGCCGAACATGCTGGTAACAAAAAGCGCCTCGAGCATGATCTGGCCCACCACATTGGCTGGTGTTGCACCCAAGGCTTTGCGTATTCCTGTCTCCTTGGTGCGGTCCTTCACCACGATGAGCATGATGTTGCCAATGCCAACGATCCCAGCGATCAAACTACCGATACCAACGAACCAAAGGAACGCGGTGATGGCACCGAAAATGTTGCTCACGGTGGCCACGTTCTCGACATTGTTGTTCTTCCAGAGCGCACGATCGTCCGTGGGGTCGAAGTTGTGTCTGCGGGCCAAGGCATGTACCGCACGTTCCTGCACCATTTTGGAACCAACGATCGAACCATCTCTGAAGCTCAACATGATCTTGTCCACTTGGCGTTGGGCGTTGAATACGCGTTGGGCCGCACTGAGCGGAACAAAAACGGGGCTGCGCTGCATCATGCCTCCTTCACCCTCGTTCTCGAACTTGTAAATGCCTACGACCTCGAAAGGCACACTGTTCACGTTCACCCATTGGTGCATGGGGTCTTCCTCCTTGAAAAGTTCCTTCTGCGCATCCTCAGCGATCACGATCACCTTGCGCACTTGCTCCTGATCCACTTCGTTGATGAAACGGCCCTTCAGGATCTTCTGACTTTCCAACTTCTGACTTTCCGGCTCAACCCCGTTGATGCTGAAACTTCCATAGTTCTTACCGTGCTGCAATTGACTGTTGCCACGCCAAACGCGATAATTGCCCGTGATGTTCACGATGCCGGGGACCGCGCTGCGCAAGGCGTCCACATCTTCCTCCGTGAGTTGGATGCTCCGGTTCGCCGGAAGACCGTTCCAAGGCTTGCTCGTTTCACCTCCCCAAAATTCGATGCTGTTCTTGGCTGTGTTCTTGAAATTGTATTCGAACCCGTTGCGCAGACCCGAACCCAAACCCAGTAGGACGATCAACATGAAGATACCCCAGAACACAGCGAACCCCGTGAGCACCGTCCGCAATTTGTTCTTGCCGATGCTTTCGAAGATCTCGCCCCAGTTCTCCCTATCGAACATCTGCATGGGGTTTTGTCATCCCGGCCAATGAGCCGGGATCCGTCACCCCGGCCCCCGAGCCAGGGTCCGCGTTCAGGCTTTCGATCAAACCATCTTTTAGCCGGATGGTGCGGCGGGTGGCCTTTGCCACATCCGCTTCGTGCGTTACGATCACCACCGTCATGCCGAGATCGCGGTTCACCTGAGTGAGCAGTTCCATTACCTCATGACTGGTCGCGCTGTCCAATGCTCCGGTGGGTTCATCGGCAAGAATGATCTTGGGACTGCTGACCAGCGCCCTGGCAATGGCCACGCGCTGTTTCTGGCCACCGCTCAGCTCATTCGGCATATGGTGCGCCCACTCCTTGATGCCCACGTTCGCGAGCATGGCCAAGGCCTGTTCGTTCCGCTTTTTGCGGGAGACCCCTTGATAGTAGAGCGGGAGCGCCACGTTCTCCATGGCGTTCTTGAAACTGATCAGGTTGAAACTTTGGAATACGAAGCCGATATAATGGCTACGCAATTCGGCGCTGCGCGTTTCGCTGAGGTCCTTGATCAGCATGCCATCCAGCGTATAACTGCCGCTGTCGTAGTTGTCCAGGATCCCGATGATATTCAACAAAGTGGACTTTCCACTACCAGATGAGCCCATGATGCTCACAAGCTCACCCTTCTCAATACGCATGTCGATACCCTTGAGCACTTGCAGCTCATTGTTGCCGGTGCGGTAGGCTTTGCGGATTCCTTGGAGCTCGAGCATGTTGGTATGGTCTTCCGGTGCACAACCTTCGGAACGGATCTGAAGGGTAAATGCGAATGGCCCCGAAAGTACCGGTGAGGACGTGCCGAATGGTTGGCCTTACACGAACGGTTAGCCCATGGGGAAGAGCGGAAGGTCAGGATTCAGCCACCTTTTTGATATGCTCCAGCACACGCCCGTGAATGGAGTGCAGGATGTTATCGCTCCAGATCTTCCAATACCAAGTTGGCCAGATCTCGTGCGTATACCATGTGGTGCCTTCCAGCAACGTGGTGCCATCGGCTTGTTCGGTCAGTTTGAATTGCCCGCGATGGCTTTCGAAGAAGCCGTGGATATGTGGTGCGTTCACGTGCTTGTAAATGGAGAGTTCGGTCATGGGAGGCGGAAGGGCAGCCACATCAAAAGCGAGCAGATCGGGTTCAACCCATGCCGTGATGGGTTCCACGAAAGGCCCTGTGTTGAATTGGCAATAGCGACAGGCGCCTACACCGGTTCCGGTGATGCGCGCTTCGATGGGATAAGAGATGCCTGCCCGAAAGATCAGTTCTGTGGGATCGTCCATGTGCGAGAACGTGACGAGGGAATTCCAGACTCTCTGCGGTGTGGCATTCACGTGCACGGTGCTCACCACGTTGAAGAGCGGTGCACTGGCTCGTTCCAGCGATTCGAAGGCCATCAGCGAAGGAGTGAGCAGAACAAGCATTCCAATGGCTGGCGCACGCCCTTGTTCGTTGCGGCTGAGCGCATGCCCTACAAGCGCTCCAGCGAGTGTGATCGCCCACGCAATGGGGGCGGCCATCAAAAGACAAATGAGTCCTTCCATGGCGAGCAGGAAAATGATCATGAGGACAATGAACAATGTGGTTGTCGCAACACCAATGCTCTCCTTTATGGACCGGGGTTCGTGGTAACTGAGTACGTAGGAACTCACCACACCCAACAGAAAAGGAATGCCTATGAAGAGCGCGAGTCCGTAGTCGCCAAGAACTTCCACGCTGAGAAAACCGAACGGGATAATGATCACTGTTGTGAATATCACCGCCGCCACGGTGCTGCCTTTTTTGCTGCGCGGAAGAATGCGCCCCAGCCAACCTTCGCGTGGCAGGTCGAGCACATGCGTGTGCGCGGCACCGGGCTGCATGGCGAGCACGGTGAAGACGAACAATCGAACGACCGGCAACGCCATCAGTAAGCCCATCCATGGGCTCCAACCCGCATCGATCGCCCGGCGTACACCCACGATCACCAAGGCCATGGTTAGCAATAGATGAACCCCGATGGTCAGCCACCAGGGCTTTCCGTGGCCCACGATCATACCGAGCGGGTCCAGGAATTGCCATCCATCCGGAAAGGAATTCGCGTAGCCTTCATAGAAGCCAAGGATCACGCGCAGGAGCAAGTACGCATCAAGTAGAAGCGCTGCAGTGGCGGTCACGAAAGGCATACGCCTTAAGGGAGAATTGAGCTTCGCGAACATCTGCGTCAAAGTTGAGCGCGCTGCCCGAACAATTCGTCCAGCGCGCGGCTGATCGAAGGATACTGGAAGATGTAACCGAGTTGCTGCGCCCGTGTCGGCACCACACGGCGGCTTTTGAGGACAAGTTCAGTTTCGGTTCTCAAGAAGAAGGCGCCTATCGTCAGCATCCATCCGGGCACGTTGAAATGGATCCATGGTTTGATGCGATCACGAAGAGCGCGCATCAGGTCCGTTTCGCGGAGCGGCTTGGGTGAAGCGAGGTTGATGGTGCCAAACGCGTTAGGCGTATCGATGAGCCATTGGAAAAAGCCGCTGACATCGGCCTCGTGTACCCAACTCACGAATTGTTGGCCGCTGGCATGGTAACCGCCAAGACCAAACCGTGTGAGTTGTGTGAAACGTGGGAATGCACCGCCGTGATGGCTGAACACCATCGCGCACCGCACGGCGACCTGTCTCGTTCGTTCCGGTACATGTCGGAAGAATTCGTCCTCCCACGCCTTCGCCACGTCAACACTGAAGCCATTGCCGAGCTCTCCGGTCTCTTCGTCCATGTCCCGATCTTCGGCATGCCGATAAATAGTGGCCGTGCTCAAGTTGATCCACAGTTTCGGAGGGCTCGCGCATTTCGCGATCGCAGTGCCGAGCACTCGCGTAGCATCAACACGACTGTTGAGGATCTGCGCTTTGTTCGCAGGCGTGTAGCGGCAATCCACGCTACGACCTGCGAGGTTTATCACCACATCCGCGCCTTCCAGTTCGCCTGCCCAGGCACCGAGGCTTTGTGCATCCCAATGCACCATGTGAGCAAGTGAATGTTGCTTGATCCCGGGTCTGCGCGTAAGAACGACCACCTGGTCACCACGCTCTGCGAAATGTTTTTGCAGGATGAGGCCCATGGTGCCCGTGCCGCCTGCGAGGATGATCTTCTTCTTCATTGGACTTCAGTGTTGGACGTGATCCGGGTGCGCATCAACGAGCAGGTGTGCTCAGAACAGGCACGGGGGGCGGGAACAAGCTCTGGTGGCTCTTTTTTCTTCCGCGGAAGAATAGGAAGAGGTTCAGGAACAACATCACGCCGAGATAGATCGCGAAGCCACCGAGTTTGCTGGCCAACGCTTCCACTACTTCTTGATTCGTGTTGAGCAATTGCGTGTAGCTTATTGTGCTTTGGCCATTTTCAAAAGTCGTTTCTTCGCCTTGGTCGATCTTCATGATCAGCAAGGCGAAGCCAACGTTCAAGAGGTAGAATCCGACTTCGAAAAGTTTGTTCGTCGCGTCAGCAATGTCCGTCTTGCCCTTGAAGATGTCGAGCATGAATGTGCGGCCATTGGTGAAGAGGGTTCGTGCTACGTACAGTGTGAGCAGCAGTGCTACGGGTAGGTAAATGAGGTAGGTGAGGACGATCTTGGTTTCCATGACTAGTGAAGGTTAGTTGGTTGTTTTTACGTGTGTGAGCCCCGGATCGGTAGAGGTGGTCCGAGCCTGTATGATCTGGCGGTGTTTGATCCGGCTCCAGAAGAAGAGCACGGAGATGTTCTGGTAGTGGAGCCCAGCGAGGGTGAAGAGGATGAGGGCGATGCGCTGGCTCAGCGCACCCAGCATCTGTGGTAGGGTGGTCACCGGTTCCCAGAGGCTCAGCACCACCGCTATGTATCCGGCATTCACCACATAGCATCCCACGCGCAGGATGTTGTTCACCGCATCCACGAAATGCTCATCGTTGTCGAAGATCCGCAGCAGCCACAACCTCCCGTTCCGGTGGCATACCTGTGCCACGTAGACGGCTATCCCGACCATGGTTGGGAAGAAGATCGTGTAGCTGAGGATGTTGAGGTTCATGATTCTTTCTAGATCATAGTTTCAGGAAAATATGAAACATAGTGGGCAAAAAAAAGGGACGTCATTTGAGCAGGGTAGTAGCGGCCTTCACGAACCACTGCACATCGCGACGGGTGCTATGGTCGAGCAGGGTATCCAAACGAGTGGTGAGATCATGCAGGTCGTGTGTCATTTTGCGGAAGCTCTTGGCTTCAGCGGTAGCGCCGGGGATGTCCTCCAGTTCATCGAGCAAGCGGATCAACGGCTCCAGTTCGCGCTTCTTGCGCTCACGCGTGATGTGCGTTGCCACTTTCCAAACATCCTTCTCCGCCTCGAAGAATTCGCGCCGTTCTCCGCTCTTCAGCACCCGGCGCACGAGGCTCCAGTCGATAAGCGCACGCATGTTCATGTTCGCGTTGCCCCGGCTGATGTTCAGTTGCTCCATCACGTCCTCTGTGCTCAGCGGTTCATGACTGATGAGCAACAGCGCATGCACTTGTGCCATGCTGCGGTTGATCCCCCAAGCACTTCCAAAAGCGCCCCACGCTTCGATGAACTTCTCGCGGGCTTCTTTCAGATCCATGGGGGCAGGCATCGGTTGGGTTCCAGTGTTCGGCGGGTCAAACGTAGATCAAAGTCCCGGAAGTTTCAAATAGTATTGAAAGAAAGTATTTGTTCTTCAGGCAAAGCGAGCTTGACGTTGTTGAGGTTAGGAGAAAGCCAGGCTGGCAATTGCTATGGGCTTCCAAGATGGTTGGTATCCCTTCAATGAAGGATATGGCATTCTTACCCTGAAACGGTTGTGACTTCCAAAGAGAATTCATTCTTATCTGATATGGTCTGCCGATGTTCGCGTATTGCGGGATAGGCAACCATTCATATCCTCCAAGTCCTGAGATCTATGGCATTGGAGTTCGTAATGACCTGTTCATTGCTCCTATCAAGTCCTTCATCCAGATCGCGGAAAAGTTCGGTGCTCATGGTTTTAGCGAGGTGCCAGCACTATCATTTTCTTTGTTTCGGATGCACCAGTGTTGAACTCCGACCGAACGAGATAAATACCTGGTGCGAAAGACCCCCTGGACGCAGGCCATTCCCCACAAACCCTTCCGCTCGCGTCGATCAGCCACTGCTTCTTGACGGTTCGATCGGCGCACGCCTCCGCGGCCACCACTGGTGAATACGTGAAAGCTCCATTGAGATCTGTTTGCTTGATCCGGTAGTATTGGAGCGATAGAGAAGGGTAGGGGTCGTTGAATACGTAGTTCAGGACCTGCTGTGAATTACCCGCTCCAGGAACTGTTCCTATGGCTTCCCAATCATCCGAATCCACGCTCCGCTCAACTGTGAAGTAATCATTGTTCGTTTCCGTGGCCGTGCTCCAGCGCAAGACCGCTTTGTCGTTCTCGCATGCACCCGTGAAAGATAGCAGCTCAATGGGCAGGACCTGGTCGCATGAGATGGTCGCGGTGCCGAAGAAGTCCAGGGTAACATCTGCGGTCACATAACTCCAATTGCTCATACAGATGATATACTGCTGCCCGGCCAATACCGGAAGTTGAGGTGCATAATTGCCCGGGTCACCCCCGGCGGGAATGACATTCGCGAGCCCTGCACCACCCCAGGGCGCCGCATTCCAAACACACCTCACCGGGGGCAGTGTATTGCCCATGATGGCCGAGCAGGTCGCGGGTCCTGTGTAAGGCCACATGGCCCAATCGTAGTAACCCACTTGCTGCCCACCGGCACCGAAACTGAATCCCAGGCTTCCCCCAATGCCGATCGTAATGAGTATCCAACTGCTATTGAGTTCATTGGCCAATAGACAGCCATAATCAAGGCCACCCCAGGGGGGCGGATTGCCCACACCGCCGTATGCCGGGTTGCTCACCGAACCCGTGAAGGGTATTTCGTTTATGGTGCCGAAACCGCTCGGTGTGATGGGGAACGTGAACGGATCGCAAGCGCACACCACGGTGGGGCAATCGCCCGTGGGGTTGCCCGTGTTCCCGCAGGCGCCACCGCCCTGTGTGGAGCAATTGGCGCCGCCAATGCTCAGCGTATCCGCGTCCGTGGAACCGGTGCCCAAGGTTCCTGTGTACAAGATGGGGCCGCCGAAATTCTGCAACGTGTACGTGGCCCCTTGCCAACCATTGGCGCCAGCGTCGAACATGTTCACCACATAACACCCTACGCCCAAGCACAACGTGTCGTTGAAGTTGGCTCCGCCCGAAAAGAGCGCCGTGCCGTTGAGCGAAACACTCCATGTGATCTGTGCTGGTGCGGTTCCTGCGGTGACGATGAACTGCAAGGTTTGCGTTCCCGGTGGACAGGTCGCACCGATCACGATCGGGTCGCAAGGCTGGTTTGCGCCAAGCACGAATGTGTCCGTTCCATGCGGCCCGTCCGGCAGGTTCGTATCCCAGTCGAAATCACCCGTCCAATCGGCGATGAACCAATCCACATCTTCCCAGCCATCACCACCAGAGTCGAACATGAGCAATGTGTAACAGCCATCCGGCAGGCAGATATCCTCATTCCAGGGCGCGCCGCCGCTCGCCCAGGTAACGCCCAGCGCATCCACCAGTTCCCACGTTACCTCGGAGGCTGTGGCTCCATCGGTCACGGTAATGGTGTACCACGTGCATTGCGCACGCGCGTTCTGCACATGATATGCAAGAGAGAGAAGCACAATTACCCTTAGGGCGTAGTGCCTAAAAGACTTCATGCGATAGGGAATCGAACGGTTGACGAGGTAACACGTGCAGAACGGGTCAACCGGTCGACACGCGTCGGTATTGCGGGTTATCCCGCTTACACCTGCATCAAGAAATATGCTTCGGCGGATGGAATACCGAACGACCCATCCAATAGCCGAAATCATCAGCGATCAACGGTGCGCATAGTTCTGCGATCGCGTCGATTCCCTCAATATCCTCACGAGCCAATGTCGAAATCACATAATGGTAAATCGCCGATCCATAATGCAACGGCAGCTTACCATGGCGTTTGCCATCATTGCGGTCATGATCCGGGTCGGTATAGTGTAGGATCAAGAACTCGGACCAAGTCATGGTTCTTGAGCTCTCAACGAAGTGCTCTTGATAATGCGCGCTCAGTGCCGGGATGCGGCAGACTTCCACAAGACCACCAGGAGCCATCGTACTCAACAGCACGTGAAGACTCAAGATCAAGGCGGTGAAGCACTTTACCACTTCACGAATGTAAGCACTCGGTGAGCCGCGCAACCTGCTGTTAGACGAAACAAGAGATTGAATCGACCAAAGAACATCGAGTATTCAAGCAGCGGATAGAACAAAAATCGGAAGCTGAGAGAATCCGATCACTCTACATTGCCCGCTCACGATCGCCATGGAATCCGTCACCACTTCTTTATCCTCCGAACTCCTCGAACGCCACTTCGGTTACAAGAACTTCCGCCCTCAGCAGCAAGAGATCATCGAGCATGTGTTGGCAGGAAATGACGCCGTGGTGCTCATGCCCACAGGAGGCGGGAAGAGTTTGTGTTACCAGATCCCAGCGCTCGCGCTCGATGGCTTGACCGTCGTTATCTCCCCGTTGATCGCCCTGATGAAGGATCAGGTGCAGGCGTTACAAGGCAACGGAATTCCGGCGGCGTTCATGAACAGTTCACTTGGCTATGCGGAGGAACAGGCGATCAGCGAACAATTGCATAAGGGAGAATTGAAGTTGCTCTATCTCTCACCGGAGCGACTGTTCGCGCAGAACGTGATGGACTGGATATCGGGATTGAACGTTCGCCTGTTCGCCATTGATGAGGCGCATTGCATCAGCAGTTGGGGCCATTCGTTCCGGCCGGAATACAAGAAGTTGAACGCGATCAAGAAGCGCTTTCCGAATGTCCCAGTGATCGCACTCACAGCAACCGCCGATCGCGCGGTGCGTGGGGATATCGCGCGGCACTTGGGGTTGAAGAACGAGCGCATGTTCGTAAGCAGTTTCGACCGACCGAACCTTTCACTTGCGGTATTGCCGGGCGTTGATCGGTGGAAAGCGATCGAACGGATCATGGCGCGCCACGCGGGGAAGTGTGGCATCATCTACTGCGGTAGTCGAGACGCTACGGAAAAGCTGGCCGCCAAGCTTCAGAAGATCGGCGTGCGTGCGGATCACTACCACGCCGGTCGCTCAAGTGAAGAGCGCAACGAAGTACAGGATGAGTTCATCAGCGGCAAGCTGCACGTGATCTGCGCCACCATCGCTTTCGGCATGGGCATCGACAAGAGCGACGTACGCTTCGTGATCCACTACAACCTGCCCGGCAATGTGGAGAGCTACTACCAGGAGATCGGCCGGGCCGGGCGCGATGGGAAACCGAGCGAAACGATCCTGTTCTACAGCTACGCCGATGTGCAAGGGCAGATGTACCACATCGACAAAGTGGATGATCCGCAGTACAAGGCGATCCTTACGGCGAAGCTGGAGCGCATGAAGGAGTTCGCGGAGGCCCAGGTCTGCCGCCGCACCATCTTGTTGAGCTACTTCAGCGAAACCACCGCTGAGGCCTGTGGGAATTGCGATGTGTGCAAGGATCCACCGAAGTACTTCAACGGTACGCTCACCGCGCAGAAGGCCCTCAGCGCGGTAGTGCGCTGCAAAGAACTGCTCAGTATGAGCGTGCTCATTGATGTGCTGAAGGGAACGCGCTCGCAAGAGGTACTGGAGAACAAGTTCGACACCGTGAAGACATTTGGTGCGGGAGGTGATACGAGCGCCTTCGCATGGATGATGTTCATCCAGCAAATGATCCAGCACGGGTTGTTGGAGATCGACTACAAAGCCCACTATCATTTGAAGGTCACTGACGCAGGGCAAGCTGTACTTCGAGGGGAAAGGCAAGTGCGACTCGTTTCGCCGGATACGATCAAGGAGCGGCAAGAGCGATCGAAAAAGACGCCGGTGGCTGTGGCTGCTGATCCTTCACCCGCATCGGCGGATCTCTTGCAGCGCCTGAAGGATCTGCGGAAGATCATCGCCAAGG
>JANNYL010000677.1:0-7141 GCA_031410075.1 Flavobacteriales bacterium | reverse complement strand
CGACGATCTCCTCATCGGCGTTCTTCACCATGTGCACTTCGTTCACGAACCAACCCGCACCCAGCGCGCCCGGATTGCGCAGTGGAGCGCGGTCGTTGCCGATGATCAAGTATTTGGTATTGAGCATCGCGAGCGCGGGCTGCTTGGCCAACGCACTATCCACGCGCTGTTGCGTAGGCGCATTGCGGAACACAGTCATCATGTTCTGCAGTTCGGCGGAGATCCGGAAACTGATGAGCTCCTGGTAGCGTTTCAATTTCGCGCCGTGGTACCCGCCCAAGCTCTTGTGGAAGTAGCTGACGCGCGCATCGTTGAACGGGTTCTGAATGGACAGCACGCGGAAGTGTGTGGTGCGTCGCAATGAACCGAAACGCAGGATCGCTTCATCTTCCTTGCTTACCAATTTGTTCGCACCGCTGCTCGTCTGTTTCACTTTCTTCAACCGCTCGCGGGCTTCTGCGAAATCGGCCTCGGTGCTGGCATTTTGTTCCTGTTGAAGGATCGCGAGATCCGCTGGTTGTGGCTTGAAAGGCAATTTGTTCTGGGCCTCATCCTCCCAACTCAGATAACGTCCATCGCGCTTTTCATTGTTGAGATAACGCTTGTCGACCGTCCAGAGATCCACCACGATCAATAGGCCCAATAAGGCTACCAGCACCAGCTTCCCGATGTATCGACGACCAAAAGCAAAGAGCAAAGCCGCGCCCGCCAGCACGAAGCCCAAGCTGCGCCACACGTCTGCGGTAAAGAGGCCTACACGCATCGCCTTCAAGCCATCCACATACGACTGTGGTGCATCGGCGAGCTGGGTCATCTCATCATCACCGAAGAACGGAAAGAGGTTGGTGGGCAACAACGCGAAAACCAACAGTACCAGAGCGAGGATACCCGCAGGAAGAAGGAACCGGCGCTCTTGCGAGGTGTCCCATTTCTCTTCACGAAGTATGCGATCCAAGTACAGCACACCGAGCACAGGCGCAGCAAGTTCAACGATCACGAGTATGATGGTGACCGCTCTGAATTTGTCGTAACCAGGAATGTGGTCCAGGAAAAAATCGGTGAGCGGCATGTAGAAACGCCCCCAGCTAAGTAGCAAGGTGAGGACCAAGGCACTGAAGAGCGAATACGCCAACGTATCCTTCAACAGAAAAATGCCCGCTAATAAATACGTGATCACGAGCAAGCCAGCTACAAGTGGTGCGTTGATCACAAGCAACCCTCCGATCAGCGGCATGGAAGCCAGTAACCACCAGCGCCCCAAGCCCTCCGCACGTGATAGCATCAACAGAACAAGAAGCACCAGAATGGCGCCTATGTACACTGGGCCGCTCACGAACTCCTGGTCGCCCCAATAGCTGTTGATGTATCCACCGTCCTGGTACTTTTTGAGAACTTCTTTGCGGAATTCCGGATCCGCGATCGCCGAGATATCGTCCTGGCTTTGAACTACCGATCCACTCTCGCCGCCTTTCATGTTCGGAACCAACAAACTCAGACTCTCCAACTTGCCCTCGCTCCAATGCGTCACATAATCGCGGTCCAATCCTCCGGTTTGATTGGCTGCCGAGTTGCTACCGTCAGCCGACATGGTCAGTTCGCTCGGTCCACGCGTGGTGTCTTTGCCGTATTCGTATGTGCTCCACAATGAAGCCAAATTGCAAAGCAGTGCGAGCACAACCCCGATCGAAGCCAATGCGCATCGCGAAAGGAAATCCTTCATCCGCTTTTCACCCAGTGCTCTCCAGCCTTCGGCCAAACCGAAAAGCACCATGAGCATACCGAGGTAGTAGGCCACCTGCACGTGGTTCACATAAATGAGCAGGGTCAAGAACAGCGCAAAGAGCGCCGCACCGATCAACTTGTTACCGCGTAACAGCACATAGAGCGCACCGAAGACCATGGGCATGTATCCTATGGCCATCGCCTTGCTGTTATGGCCAGCCTCCAAGATCACGATGAAGTATGAGGAGAACGCATAGGCCGCTGCACCCACAACGGCGAGCCAGGGATCCACACGCAAGCACATCAACAAAATGTACATCCCTATGAGGTACAGGAAAATGAAGCCCGCTGGCATCGGCAGGAAGCCCGTGAACAATTTGTTCAACCAGGTGAGAACCACGTTTCCCCATTGCACACTGATCTGGTACGCCGGCATACCGCTGAACATGCTTTCTGTCCAAAGCGGCTCTTCACCGTATGCATCCCGGTGTTCAACGATATCGCGACTGGCTCCAGTGAAATTGCGGATGTCACCTTGAACAAGCCGTTTGCCTTCCAGCACAGGGCTGAAGTACCCAACGGCCAATGCAATGAAAACGGCCAACGCTACAACAACAGGCAATAGCTTTTTCCAGTCGATGGATCTCATGCGATTTCAGGGCTTACTTGATCTCTTCAAAATCGGCGTCCTCCACTGGGCCTTGCTGCGCTCTGCGGCCTGGCTCGGGGCGCTCGATGCGCACCTCCCCTTTCGGGCGGTTGTCTGGTTGGCTGAAATGGGTACCGCGCGGCACACCGGAAGAAGGCTGCTTGCTCTTCATAAACGCACGGAGCAACAACCACACAACAAGCAGAACGAGGA
The DNA here is from genome assembly GCA_031410075.1 of Flavobacteriales bacterium. Classification (GTDB taxonomy): domain Bacteria; phylum Bacteroidota; class Bacteroidia; order Flavobacteriales_F; family PHOS-HE28; genus PHOS-HE28. Next base: position 4,557 of record JANNYL010000677.1, on the reverse strand, counting down.
TGGTGCGGAACATATCTCTTCTCGAAGGATGGTGGTATCCGATACCTAACGGATGTGCCGCGAAAGTAGCCCTCGGAACTTACCCACCTGCTCCGATCGGGGCTTCTATCTTTCGCGGCTTTCGCGGGCGGTATGCTTTTCAACTCCCTTGTCTTCGCGGCGTTCCTGCCGCTCGTGTTCGCCCTTTACTGGTCGCTGCGGAAATGGCTGCGGCTGCAGAACTCGGTCCTGGTCGCTGCCGGGTTCTTGTTCTATGGGTGGTGGGACCCACGTTTTCTTTTGCTGCTGATCGCCACCAGCCTCACGGACTATTTCGTGGCGCTGGCTCTTGGGCGAACGTCCAACGGCAGAAAACGCAACTGGCTGCTTGCTATCAGCCTGATCGGCAATCTGGGAACGCTCGGAACCTTCAAGTATTTCGATTTCTTCTCGGAGCAATTCGCTGATCTGATGGCGCGGTTCGGGATCCATTCCAACCCGCTCCTGCTCGACGTCATCCTTCCGGTGGGGATCAGCTTCTACACCTTCCAAGCGCTCAGCTATACCATCGATGTGTACCGCGGACGGATCGCCCCGGTGCGCGACATCACTGCGTTCATGGCCTTCATCAGTTTTTTTCCGCAGCTGTGTGCCGGGCCGATCGAACGCGCGAGCAACATGCTCCCGCAATTCCAGAAGAAGCGAACGTTCGATCCCGAATACGCCGCGGATGGTCTGCGACAGATGCTTTGGGGCTTCTTCAAAAAAGCCGTTATCGCCGATGGTTGCTCACCAATTGTGAACGGGATCTTCGCCCATGTGGGCTGGCATGGTGCCGATTCGCTTGTGCTCGGTGCCGTGCTCTTCGCGTTCCAGATCTATTGTGATTTCAGTGGCTACACGGACATTGCCCTGGGTCTGGCGCGGCTTTTCGGCTTCGAATTGATGCGGAATTTCGCGTACCCCTATTTCAGCCGGGACATCGCCGAATTCTGGCGCCGTTGGCACATCAGCCTGAGTTCTTGGTTCCGTGACTATGTGTACTTGCCTTTGGGAGGGAGCCGCGGTTCAAAGGGAATGCAGATCCGGAACGTGTTCGTTATTTTTCTGCTGAGCGGTTTCTGGCATGGCGCCAATTGGACCTTCCTGGTTTGGGGTGCGTTGAACGCCGTTCTATTCCTTCCACTGTTGCTTCGTGGAAAGAACCGAAAACACACGAGTGTTGGCGCTGTGGCAACTCTCCGCGATCTGCCAGCCATTCTGCTCACGTTCGCGAGCACCACGATCGCCTGGGTGTTTTTCCGTGCCGATTCCATCGCCCAAGCGTTCCAGTATCTGCGCGGTATGGCCTCCCGATCGTTGCTGCGGATCCCTGATGAATTCGATCCCTGGCTCATGGCGATGATCGGCGTTCTCGTGCTCGCGGAGTGGCTACAGCGCGAGCGACAACATGCTCTGCAGGTAGCGCATCTGGCACCATGGACCCGCAGAATGGCTTACAGTGCGGTATTTCTGCTCATCTTCTTCTTCGGTCATTTCGATAAGGCCGAATTCATCTACTTCCAATTCTGAAGCATGCGCGGCTTTCTGATCAAGCTCTCGATCGCACTGGCCCTAGCGCTGGCCGCGCACCTGGTCGCTGGCTTGTTCGCCGATGGGCGCACGGATGACTATTACCTGCGTTTCACAGGAGCGAAGCGTTCTTCGATGATCATCGGCACTTCGCGCGCGGCACAGGGCTTACGACCTGAGGTGATCATGCCCTTGTTGGATAGCAGTGCAATGGAAGGCTCGTTGTTCAACTATGCGTTCACCGTTGCGCATTCACCCTTCGGGGCCACGTATATGCGCGCCATTGAAGCCAAACTGGATCCGCGGTCGCGAAATGGCTTGTTCATCGTAACCGTTGATCCTTGGAGCCTTTCCTTGGCAAAAGTCCGCCAAGATGATCTGCCCCTTATGCGCGAAGATGACCGCAGTTTGGGCGAACAATGGACATTCACAGGAACTCCAAACTATGAATACCTCGTTCGGCACACCACCGCCGGTTGGGGTTCTTTGGTAGCCGGACCCATGCACGATATGGATACGCTCACTCTTCTGCACACGGATGGTTGGATCGAGGTCAAGGCACCGATCGATACCGCTACCGTTCATGACCGCACCAAGCACAAGGTGGAACACTACAGGAAGGAAATGTTGGCTGTATTCCGCCCAGCGGAAGAGCGGGTGGCCTACTTGGACAAGATCGTGGATCTATTGAAGCCTCACGGCCACGTGTTTCTGGTGCGTTTGCCGGTTTGCGGTGCCATCGAAGCCATGGAGGATTCCCTGTGGCCTGGCTTCAGCGGGCGAATACAGTCGCTCGCTGGTGCACATTCCGTCCCGTTCTGGGATTTCATGCCTTCGAACGATCAGTATACCTATGTGGATGGGAACCACTTGGATACGACTTCAGCGCGCGCATTCAGTTCGGATCTGGGCCTGAGACTCGCGGCCAGCCTCCAACAAGGCCGCTAAGGTCGGATCCACGTACCTTTGCGGACTTTTTCGCAAAACCATGTCCACCTTCTCCGAACTCGGTATCCGGCCCGAAATCCTCAATGCCATCACCGAGCTCGGCTTCGTAACGCCAACGCCCGTTCAAGAGAAGGCCATTCCGCACATGCTCACCAGCGCGAAGGATGTGGTGGCCCTTGCGCAAACAGGCACGGGTAAAACCGCGGCTTTCGGCATACCGTTGATGCACCTGATCGATCCCGCCCAGCGCAATGTGCAGGCCTTGGTGCTGGCTCCTACCCGCGAGCTCTGCGTGCAGATCACACGCGACTTCGAATCCTACAGCAAACACCTCCCCGGTGTGAAATGCGTTCCCGTATATGGTGGCGCGAACATCCGCGAGCAAATGCGGGGTATCCAGCGAGGCGCCAACGTGGTTGTAGCCACGCCGGGCCGCTTGATCGACCTCATCGATCGCCAAGCCATCGATCTGAGCAATGTGAAGGTGGCCGTTCTGGACGAGGCGGATGAAATGCTGAACATGGGGTTCCAGGAAGACCTCACCACTATTCTCGAGAAAACACCGAAGGACAAGCGCACGTGGTTGTTCAGTGCCACCATGAGCAGCGAAGTGCGCCGCATCGCGAAGAACTACATGCGCGAGTTCGATGAGCTGAGCGTAGGCCGTAGCAATGCCGCTGCCGATGCCATCAAGCACATGTACTCGGTGGTGATGATGCGCGATCGCTACCTGGCATTGAAGCGTTTCGTTGATGCCGAACCCGACCTCTTCGCCATCGTGTTCTGCCGGACCAAGCAGGACACCCAGGAACTCGCCGAGAATCTCACCCGAGATAACTACAACGCGGATGCCATCCACGGTGACCTGAGCCAGCAGCAGCGCGATCGTGTGATGGAGCGTTACCGCAGCAAGAGCCTGCAGATGCTGATCGCCACTGATGTGGCAGCTCGAGGCATCGACGTGAGCAATGTGAGCCACGTGATCCACTTCGACCTACCAGGTGAAGTGGAGAGCTACACGCACCGCAGCGGGCGTACGGGCCGTGCCGGAAAAACGGGCATTTCGCTCAGCATCATCGGCAGCAAGGATGTTCACAAGATCCGGAACCTGGAGCGTCAACTGAAGACGCACTTCGCGTTCACACGTGTACCAGGCGGTGCTGAGATCTGCGAGCGCCAGTTGCTAACGCTGATCCAGAAGATCAAGGAGGTGGAAGTGGACGAAGAAGGCATCGAGCGTTTCATGAGCGCTGTGCAATTGGACCTTGCTGGCTTCGATCGCGAACAACTGATCAAGCGTGTAGTGTCGTTGGAATTCAATCGCTTCCTGGAACAATACCGCGAAGCACGCGACCTCAATGTGGATCTGGCCCGCAAGGATCATAACCCGCGTGAGCGTGTTCGCGAGAAAACCGAATTCGCCGACGGATCAGGCGGAGCAATGCGTTCCATGTTCATCAATTTGGGTAGTGCAGACGGCTTCGACAAAGGCAAAATGCTCGGTTACCTGTGCGGCATCACGGGCCTGACGAACCAGCATATTGGGCGCATTACCATGAAGGACATGTATTCCTTCGTGGACATCGAAGGGGCGCATTTCGATGAAGTGCTCGGGCATTTCAAAGCGGCGAACTACAAGGGCCGCAAGATCCGCGTGGACGAAGGCACCGGAGGTACCAGTGGCCCACCAAGGAGCAGCAGTAGCAGCAGCAGCGATCGCCCGAACAACGGCTACAGCGACAAGCCGAAGAAGAAGTTCCACAAGGAACGGTATTGAGTCCTGGCACGTTCAGTGATGAACGACCACTCGACTGACCATTGGCGCTAGCTCGCCAGAGGCACGGTATTCCACCAAATATGTTCCGGACGCGAGATCGCGCACATTCAATCCAGCGCTACCGCCGATCACGTGCATGCGTGAAACTTCGGCACCTGCCAACGTTCGAAGCACTAGTTCACCTTCCTGTTGTTTCGCCACCACATGGATCACATCATTCGTTGGTGATGGCCACACGCGAAACCCATTGTTGAACTGCTCGTCGATCCCGATCGCAAGAC
>JANNYL010000676.1:0-6595 GCA_031410075.1 Flavobacteriales bacterium | reverse complement strand
GTGGGCTTCAACAACATCGAACTCATCACCGACCGGCCGCTAAAGGACAACCTGCGCGAGATCAGTGAAGTGAAGAAGCGCTTCCCGGACCATGCCGTGATCGCCTCGCTAATGGTGGAGACGAAGGAAGAGTGGCACCAGATCGTGCGCGACGTGGAGAACGCAGGTGCCGATGGGATCGAACTCAACTTTGGTTGCCCGCACGGCATGTGCGAGCGGGGCATGGGCAGCGCGGTGGGGCAGGAGCCCAAGGTGCTGCAGATGATCGTGGAGTGGGTGAAGGAGGTGGCGAAGGTTCCGGTGATCGTGAAGCTCACACCGAACATCTCGGACATCACGCGTCCAGCGCGGGCTGCGCGGGCCGGTGGCGCCGATGCGATCTCCTTGATCAACACCATACAGAGCATCGTGGGCGTGGACATCGACCAGTTCGTGCCCTATCCGATCGTGGATGGCAAGAGCACCAACGGAGGCTACTGCGGCCCGGCCGTGAAGCCCATCGCGCTGAACATGGTGAAGAACTGCGCGCAGCACCCTGACGTGAACCTGCCCATCAGCGGTATTGGCGGCGTGGAGAATTGGCGTGACGCCGTGGAGTTCATCCTGCTCGGCGCAACTACGGTGCAAGTGTGTACCGCCGTGATGCACTTCGGTTTCGGCATCATCCGCGAGATCCTGCCGGGCCTGGAGCGCTACATGGATGAGAAGGGCTTCAAGACCATCGAGGACTTCCGTGGCAAGGCGCTGCCGAACATCAAGCATTGGGATGAACTGAACCTGAAGTACAAGGTCACCGCGAGCATCAATGAAAGCAAGTGCATCGGCTGCCAGCTCTGCTACACCGCCTGCGAGGACGGCGCGCACCAGGCCATCGCGCTAAGCAGCGACCCAGCGAATCGCATCCCAAGCATCATCGATGAGAACTGTGTGGGCTGCAACCTGTGTTCGCTCGTGTGCCCTGTGGAAGATTGCATCACCATGGAGCGCCGCGATGATGGCAAGGAACACCTCACGTGGGGCGAACGCACGGCTGCGGGGAACATTCCAAAGACCTTTGATGATCCGCTCGCGGGTGGGCTGCACCATTGGGTGCCGGAGCCTGCGGAGGCGTTGGTGAAGAAGAAACCGAGGCACTATAAGGGATAGTGGAATCGTTCTGCGGCATGGACAAGCAAGTGATCACGGAAAGGGTCAACGAAATTCTGGATGAGTGGGACCCAATCGGAGCGAACTATTTTCAGGGGATACGAGGTAATGAGTATCTCATGTATGTTCCTCGTGTCATTGGGAATTTTCTCGCGGGCATTCCAACGTTTGAATCACTCGACGCTTTACAGGTGGAATTGATCGATAATTCGAGTCAAGAAATGATCGTTGCAACTCGGCACGCAGCTCATGCAATTGATACTCTGTTGAAGGGCTGCGATAAGGCAGAATTGCAAAGACTCTGCACCTGAGGCAGGAGCGGAGGAGGTATAATACCAAAGACGAACACATGCTCGCCGCCATCGCCGAAGCCCGCTTAGTCCGGTAGGAAGGCGGCATCCCGGCCGCCCCGATCCCTAGTGCAGTTTGAAATTGCCGCTTGAAGGATCCTTGCTGATCGTCCGGCCTGCTTTCAATTCAAGCTCCCATCCGTCTCCCTTCGCCAAAGTCTCACCGATCTCGGTGGGTACGCTCACGTTCACTTTGTCCCAATTCATTCCCACGAGCGCACCGCCGGTAACGGTAAGGATACCCCAGTCATCCACCACCCGGAGGTTCGGGTACACGGTCCCTTCCCCGGTAAGGGGCCGAATGTTCCGTGGATCGTATGAGATGTTCATGTGTTCGAACCCGATCTCCAGATGTGCTCCATCCACCAACAATGTTCGGTAACGGGCGATCTCCGCATTGGTCCGCGCTTCGCGTTCTGTTTCTTCTGCGGCGATCTTCACTAGGCCGTATTCTTCGGAACACTGGTCGATCGTGCCTTTAAGATCGCTTGGCAAGGTGATGTTGAACGCTTGTAGGAACAAACCGGTCAAGTCTGTTTTGTTCGTCACGTTCCGGTTCCATGTGGGGTCTGAGCGACTGAGCAGGAACCCTTGCATGGGTGTGGTGCAATACGCGAAGGAGCGCACGAACGTGGGATTCAACAAGAACGCATCCAGGCTTTCATCGAAATACCGCTTCATCTCCTGTTGATCCCGCCCGCTCAACATGGCCCCGGTGAATTCCGCCAAGCCTTCGTTCAGTTCGAGCATGTTCTCGGTGGAGTCAGAACCGGGAAAGAGATGCTGGCGGTAGGCTCTGAACACGAACGCGTTCACCAGATGCTTCCGCATTTCGCTATCGGTTTTGCTCCATAGGCTATGGCGAAGAGCCTCTAGTTCTGCTCGCAGATAGAGGCGGCCCTTTGAACTATCCAGGTGCTCGTTCGCTGCTTCTCTTGGGGTGAAGCCCAGCGTTGGTTGCGCCTGATGGAAGAGCTCGTGCCCGAGAAGGCCGATGCGCTCCTTTCGATCGTCCGACAGGGGCAGCATGACCATTGTCCATCGGCGTCCACTCCATTCAAGAGCCGTGTTCGAGATGCTCACTTCCGTCGGCAACTGCCCGTGGAATACGCTTCCCAAAGGACTTAGGACTCCAGCACTATCGATCGCGTTCGCAAAGACCTCGCGCGTTCCGGGCCATACCATCAGAACAGGTCCGCGGAGGTCCCGCCCCCAAAGCCCGGCGCCAGCACCCATTGCGGAATCGAGCTCAGCGAACCATCTGGTTGCGGTATCGGAAAAGGTGATCGCAGGAGGCACAGTGGCTGCGCGATCCTGCGCTTTGGAAGAGTGTGGGAGCAAGGCCAGGATCCCAAGTACTAGGCGGCCGATGTAGTTCGCGTACCGCATTCGTCGACCACCGCTTGTGTTCAGCATGCTGGAGGGGTTCATCAAGGTTCAAGCGAATGTCTCGAAGGCGATCAATCCGTACCCGTTAACGAACGTGAAATAATGCCAACTGTGTAAGGGGCATTAAGCCGTTCATACGTCGCCACCGCAGGGCGCGGACGTGATGAAGTACTTTGCCGAGCGAACAGGTTCCCACATCATGGACGAACACATGCAAGCCGCCATCGCTGAAGCCCGCCTAGGCCGGTCACAGGGTGGCATCCCCATCGGTTCCGTGCTGATGCGCGATGGTAAGATCATTGCGCGCGGCCACAACAAGCGGGTGCAGGAGAAGAATCCCATCCTGCATGGCGAGATGGACTGCCTCAACAACGCAGGCCGCATCGGGAGCTACAAAGGCACCACCATCTATTCCACGCTGATGCCCTGCTACATGTGCGCGGGTACCATTGTGCAGTTCAAGATCAAGAAGGTGATCGTGGGCGAAAGCCGCACGTTCGCCGGGGCACGCGCCTTCATGGAGAGTCACGGCGTGGAAGTGATCGACCTCGACCTGCCGGAGTGCGTGCAGATGATGGAGGAGTTCATCGCCGCCGAGCCCGCGTTGTGGAACGAGGATATCGGGGAATAGAACGCAGATGGCGGGGATCGTTGTGATGCGCGCAGATCGGACGAGCGCTCCAAGATCAACGCGGACACTGGCACACGATCACTCCCCCGTAGCTATTTTCACGCTCCTGATACCATCAGCGATGAAGACCATCTACCTATCGGCCACTTTGGCCCTTGCGGTCAACCTGTGCAATGCGCAGAATGATACCCGGATCTGGAATGTAAAGGCCGTGCTGCCCACAGGGCATACTCTGGATGTGAAGGCATTCGGACCTGATGGGAAACCACGGGACGTAAAGGCGCTCGAGAACGGCGAAACGCACATGATGGATGTGAAGGCGCTGGTTGATGGACAGCAGCTGCCGATCAAGCTCATCATGAGCGATGACGCGTTCATGCCACTGAAGGCCATTGGCGCGGACGGACACTTGTGGGATGTAAAAGCCATCGACAGGGACGGCAACAAGCTCGATGTGAAAGGCATTTCGCGCCAGGGGCGAATCATCAGTGTGAAAGCGCTGGGGCCTCAGCGAGAGCTATACGCGGTGAAGGCCATCAGCCCCACTGGCCAGATGCGCGATGTGAAGGGCGTGAAGATGTCGGATGATGAAGTGGAGGCGACGGTGAACGGGGTGAAGGTCGCGGCACACGTCAAAGCCCTCGTGCATGCGGACGACACCGATGGTGACCCCATCTGGAACGTAAAGTGCGTCCAGCCGGATGGTCATGTCCTGGATATCAAGGCGCTGGACAAGGCGGACCACCTTTTTGACGTAAAGGCATTCGAGCAGAACGGTAACGCCTCGATCCTGGACATCAAGGCGCTGATCGATGGCCGGGATCTGCCGGTGAAGATCCTGGTGAGCGACGACGCCTATGCTCCCGTGAAGGCGATCGGTGCCGACGGCACGATCTACGACATCAAGGCGATCACGGCGGAGGGCAGGCGGTTGGATGTGAAGGGCGTGAGCCGATCGGGGAACATATACAACATCAAGGCCATAGCTCCGGATGGGTCCCTGATGGGCGTCAAGGCCATTTCACCGCACGGCTTGTTCTATGATGTGAAGGGGCTCAAGTTCAACGCTGATGATCAGGAGCAGATCGTGAACGGCGTTGCGGTACGCGCACATGTCAAGGCACTGCCGCAGGTGGACTGACCTCAGAGGATCACCCGTTGGGGATCGATCCCCAACGCACACCTGAAGTGCCCCCTCGGACAAGCCTTGTACCCATGCAGCCCGCAGGGCCGGCAATCGAGCTTCTCCAGCGTCTCCGCCACACGCCCGTTCTCGCGCAAAGGCCCAAAACCGTATGATGGAACTGTACTGCAGAACACAGCCGTCACGGGCGCGTTCATTGCGCTGGCAATGTGTAACGGGGCACTGTCGTTCACGTAGTTCATCACTGCACCTTGCATCAGGTGCGCCGTTCCCAGCAATGAGAGTTTGCCAGCAAGGACTTCGCCACGACCAGCTTGTTGCGCAATGCGTGAACAGGCTTCGGCATCACCAGGCGCGCCGAGCAGGAACACCTGGACATCGTTCGGCAGCAGGCGCATTAGTTCGATCCACTTCGCCTCGGGCCATTGCTTGGTGAACCACACCGAGGTGGGGGCGATGCACACGTACTTCCCAGGTCGCGCTGCGGTTTGTTGGTCCTGCGCGCTTGGGTAGAGTTTAGGCAAGGGCCGTGACTTGTCGGTGAAGTGTTCGATCAGCTCGTTCAGCCGGTCCACCTCATGCCGCCCATCGCCGATGACGTGATCCACCAGTCGGGTGAAAAACGGAGCCATCGGGTTCTTGTCGTAGCCTATCTTCTCATCTCCTTTCGCAAGCACCGTCATCAAACCCGTGCTGAAGAATCGCTGGCAATTGATCACGTGATCATAGCGCGTCTTCCGTAAGTCGTTGATAAGCTTGAAGAGGTTGCCGTTCTTGTTCGTGCGCTTGTCCCAGATGAACAACTTGTTCAGGAACGGATGACCTTCGAAGAGTCCTTCGTTGCCTTTGCGAACTACCAGGTCGATCGCAGCGTCGGGGAAGAACCCATGGAGCTTCTCCAACAAAGCCGAAGCGAGCACCGCATCACCCAAGAAGGCCGTTTGAATGATGAGGAAGCGCTTCATCCGATCACGGAAGGCTATAGTGTTTCGCGATTTTTCGGGAGATATCCGGCCAGTCCATGCCGCCGTAGGCACCACCGAGCCGCACGATCACGAGGTCGCGCGCGGGGTCCACGTAGATGAATTGCCCCAAGATCCCTTCCGCGTTGAAATCACCTTCAGGCGATGGGATCCACCATTGGTATCGGTAGAAGTTCACGCCACCATTCGTAGTGTCCGGCCGCGTACTGGTCTCCACCCAATCCGCTGGCACTAACTGCTCACCACGCCAAGTTCCTTTCTTCAAGTACAGGGAACCCAACTTGGCGAAATCACGGGCGGGCGCGTTGATGCAACAGAACGCTTTCTCGATGCCGTCCTTCTTCCGATCGATGCTCCAAGAAGCCGGATACTCCATCCCGAGCGGTTGCCAGATACGGTCATTCAGGTATTGCGTGAGCGTGCGTTTGTCGCCTTTGGCACGTAGGGCATTCGTAAGCAACAGGCCGAGTATCTGGGTATCACCGCTGACATATTCCCACTTCGTGCCTGGCGCACGCTTCAGGGTGAGCTTGGTCGTGTACTTGGAGAGCTCTCGGCCGTAGTAGAACTTGGCAACGGTGCCGAACGGGTTCACATAGCTCTCTTGGAAGTCGATGCCGCTGGTCATCTGCAGCACATGTTCAATAGTGACCTTGTCGAAGCCCGCTTCCTTCATTTCGGGTATGAAGTCCGTGATAGGTTGCTGCACATCCCGTATGAAACCGTCAGCGATGGCGGTTCCTATCAGCATGCTCACCACGGATTTGGCCATGGAGAAGGATGGATGCACGTGCGCACTGTCGTAGTCCTTGAAGTAGCGTTCGTAGAAGATCGAGTCATGCTGGATCACCAGGAAAGCGACGGTCTTGTGGTCTTTCAGCCAGGTATCCAATGGCACGTCTTTTCCATGCTCGCGTGCCGTTTTCGGTGCGTGTTCCTTCGCTGCCACGGT
>JANNYL010000675.1:0-5498 GCA_031410075.1 Flavobacteriales bacterium | reverse complement strand
TGAGGGACCGCAGGTACCGATAATCGCTTTAGGTCTTCACACCTTCGCAGCGGACTGGTTCACCTACGATCCTGCTCAGCCTCCTTCAGAGGAAATGTTCACCTCGAAGATGCTTCATCTTCAAAGCGGTCAAGTGTAGAGTTGCAGCGGAAAGCCCACAGCACGGTAATCCGCGAGAGGACTTGAAGGTCCGGGTCGGAGCCCGGGCTGAACTCCAAGCGCGACGGCGAGTCTTCGAGCCGGCACGCCCACACCTCGACTACTCAGTCGCTTCGCTTATGCTCGGCGTGCCACGTGCCTTTCATATCAGCGTCCATCTGCCTCATCCGCGTCATCAGCGTTCCATGTCTCTCAAAGCTTCCCGCTCACCTTGTTCCGCTTCACGAACTTCCCGTAGCCCTTCTCGATCCGCACTTCGCCGTTGTGTACCGCGACCTGTCCGCGCAGGATCGTGGTCTTCACCTTGCCGATGAGTTGCATGCCTTCGTAGGCGCTGTAGTCCACGTTCATGTGGTGCGTCTTGGCGCTGAGCGTATGCTTCTCGTTCGGGTCGAGCAGGATGATGTCCGCGTCGCTGCCGATGCCGATGGTGCCTTTGCGCGGGAACATGCCGAAGATCTTCGCGGGGTTGGTAGCCGTGAGCTCCACGAACTTGTTCACGCTGATGCGCTTCTTGTTCACGCCTTCGCTGAAGAGCAGTTCCATGCGGTGCTCGATGGCGGGGTGGCCGTTGGGGATCTTCGAAAAGTCGTCCTTGCCCATCTGCTTCTTCTCCCACATGAACGGGCAATGGTCCGTGGCCACCACCTGTATGCTGCCCTGATCGATACCAGCCCACAGTTGCGCCTGGTCCTTCTTCTCGCGCAGGGGAGGGCTCATCACCCACTTCGCACCGTCCTTGCGCTCGTACAGCGACGCATCGAGCAGCAGGTATTGGATGCAGGTTTCCGCCAGCACACGTTGGCCGCGCTTCGCTGCATCGCGCACGGCGTTCAGCGCGCCCTCGCAGGTCATGTGCACGATGTACGCGGGAACAGCTGTGTAGCTCGCCATATCGGCAAAGCGGTGGCTCGCTTCGGCTTCTGTGATCTCCGGTTGGCTGAGGTAGTGGTAGAGCGGTTTGAGGTTGCCTTCACTGCGGTGCTTCTGCACGAGGAAGTCGATCATGTCGCCATTGGTGGCGTGCACAGTGACGAGTCCTCCTTGCTTTTTCACCTCCTGCATCAAGCCCACCATCTGTCGGTCGTCGATCATGAGCGCGCCCTTGTACGCCATGAAGGTCTTGAAGCTGGTGATGCCTTCCTGCTCGATCATCTCCTTCACTTCGGCCTTGGTGCTGTCATTGAAATCCGTGACGGCCATGTGCCAGCTGAGGTCGCCGTAGAGGTTGCCGTTCATGCGACCCTGCCACTGCTCCAGCGCGTGGCGCAAGCTCTTACCCTGCGTTTGCAGGATGAAGTCGATGACGGTGGTGGTGCCGCCGTGCAGTGCAGCGCGTGTGCCCGTTTCGTAGTTGTCGCTGCTGAAGGTGCCCATGAAGGGCATGTCCAAATGCACGTGCGGATCGATGCCGCCGGGAAGGACGAACATCCCTTTCGCGTCGATCACTTCGGCGCCATTGGATGACAGGTCGTGGCCAATGGCCTTGACGTGTTCGCCTTCGATGAGCACATCGGCGCGGTGGAAGTCGGCAGCGGTGACGACGGTGCCATTCTTGATGAGGAGGCTCATGGTTGATCAGAAAATCAGATGATCGAATGCGGTTCCAAGATAACCGGAAGCGCCTTCACGCTGCGCGGCCTCTCATCATCGCCCAATAGACGCCGAAGGCCACGAAGGTTCCGCTGAACCACGAGAGCGTGTAGAGGAACTCCAACGGCTTCACCCAGTAGCCGATGATGGCCACAAACACGCCTACCACCAATGCGACGATAGCCGCGCTGTTCACGCCCGCGTGCGGACCATCCACCTTGTACAGGTCGGCAATCACGAGCGTGCGCTTGCGGATGATGAAGTAGTCGCACAGCAAAATGCCGAGTACAGGCCCGAGCAGTCCGCTGATGAAGATGAGGATGCCGCTGATCACGTTCATCAACCACCACGGACAAATGACGATGCCGACCAGTCCCGCGATCACACCGCCGACACGGAAGCTGATCTTCTTCGGGAACAGGTTGCTGAAGGCATTGGCCGGTGCGATCACGTTCGCCGCGATGTTGGTGCTGAGCGTGGCGATGAGCATCGCGATCTGTGCGAAGATGATCACGCCCGGGCTCTTGAACTTGTCCACGAGCGAGACGGGATCCCATGGTGCATCCTCTGCGATCAATACATCCTTGAAGGCCACCACCGCCGCGCTGGTGACGAAAATGCCAACGAACGAGTAGAAGAGCATGGTGCCCGGCAGGCCGATGAACTGGCCCCAGAGCTGGTCTTTCTGCGTCTTCGCGTGGCGAGTGATGTCGGAGATGCTGATGGACATGGTGGCCCAGAAACCGACCATGGCCGTGAACCACATCAGGTATTGCCAGAAGCCGACGCTGTCTTCAGAGTGCCATTGCGTCGCATGCACCACGGTCGACACGACGCCAGCGTCATCCTTGAACTGCACGTCAATGGTGCCGTCAAGATCAACTCCCGGATGTGTCACCTCCAGCGGTGATCGAGCGATCGGGATCCATTCGCTCTCCTGTTCGCCGATCGAATTCGTTGTCCACATCTTGAACGAGGTCGCCTTGGGTGTTCCCTCTGTATTCGAAAGTGGCCGGACAACGAGGGTCGTCCTACCCCAATCCTTTTCCACGTCCATCTCTACTGAACCGTGCTGCAACTGCTTGCCTTGTTCCAATGCGTTCGCGAAACCATCGGCGCTCTTCGCACCCCAAACAATGAGCACAATACCGATGAGGATCAATATCGGTGCGCTCCAATCCTCCAGCCACTTGATGCTCTCGGTGCCCTTCCAGATGAACCAGATGTTGATCAGCCAGAACACACCGAAGCAGATGAACTTGCCGATGCTGAGTGCCACCTCCCCTTCATGACCGGTCGCTGCGTTCCAGATGGAATAGATCGCCAGCCCGCCGATCCACGTTTGCACCCCGAACCAGCCGCAGGCCACGATGGCGCGCAACAAGCTGGCGATGTGGATGCCTTGTGTGCCGAAAGCCGCACGGCCCTGCACGGGGAACGGGATCCCATACTTCACCCCCGCATGACCGTTGAGCACCATGGGAATGGTGATCACCAGGTTGGCGAGGCCGATGATCGTCAGCGCCGCCTGCCAGCTGAGGCCCGCGCGCATCATGTAGGAAGCGAGCAGATACGTGGGAATGCACACCGCCATGCCCACCCAAAGGGCTGCGAGGTTCCACTTGTTCCACGTGCGCTTTTCCGGCGGAATGGGCGCGAGGTCTTCGCTGTAGAGCGGGCTAGATGTGATATCCTGGCCTGGATCCATGTTGTAGTTGATGGTATTCGTTCGATCCATCAGCGGTCAAGATAGCAGCCGTGGAGTATCCACTGCCCCACTCAAAAGCAGGTTACCCCGGAGCACGACTTGATCCAGCTGCACTGCTCGCCAACTTGTTCGGCTTCACGTAGATCACATCGTTGCGAAAGTCGAAGATCACGTTGAACTGCTTCAAGAATCCGTTGCCCAGAACGCTGGATGGGAACTTGGCATTCCGATCCATCACGCTACCGCGCACATGCGCCGATCGGATCTTTCCGATGCGAAGTGAGGAAACTTCTGTGAACACGTTCTTGACGGTGTTGCCGAAGGAGTCCTTCAGCTCTTCCACATTGGCTGTATCCAACTTACCGTACAGATCATTCCGTTGCATGAAGCCGGTGCCCAGGATGAATTGGCCGCTGTACCCGGTGTGGAACATGAAGTGCTCGGGGTACGCACGATCGCCGATCGTTACGGTGCTCGCAACGAAGAAGCTGTTCCCGATGAATTCCATGGGCCACGTCGTGTAGCCCTTCATGCCTTTCGGAAGCCGGTTGTGCACCACCATCGCCTTGCGATCATAGTTCAACTCCACCACCTGATCGGTGAAGAGGTCGTAACCGAACTTGCCATCACTGTCTTTGCCGCTCAGCTCATCGATCGAGATCTCCAAGCTGTCCCATCTGCGGTTACCGATGCTGATCGTGTTCTGCTGACTGAAGCCTTCCTGCGCACTACCGCCCCAAGCCCGAGACACCGTTGTGCCATCGATGTGTACGGACTTCGCTCGATCCAATGAACCCCTGATCACACTTACGCCTCGATAGGCGCTGTGGAACATCATCAACAACGTATCGGTGCCGTTAAGGCTGGCCGGAACAAGCACGTTGTTCTGCGCCGATATCGTGAAGGGAATGGTGTCCGCTCGCCAGGGCTCCTTGACTTGTCCTAGTGGATCAAGGATCGAACTGCGCACGCGTGTGAAACAGCTATCCGTGTCGTTGAGCAGGATGATGAAATCGTGCCCTTGGCCGGGCTTCAATGTGAACGAAATGGAATCGCGATCCGTGATGAAGCTCACCCGCTTGGTGCGGCGAGTGCGATCGGCCTCGTACACATCTGGCCGCGCGCTCGGTGTCAGGGTCCAATAGTCCGCACGCAGGCGGTCACCATCGCGGATCGTGATCGATGCGATGGTGGAGCGGATCAGGGGCAGCGCGGATTGCGCCTGGATCCCATACCCAAGGCCGCATGACAAGAAGAAGATGATGAGCTTGATCTTAACGCAGCCAAGCTACTCGGGATGAGCGGTGCTCACTTTTCGCTGATCAACTTGAAAGGAGCAATAGAAGATCAGCTCACGCACCCACTCCCTTCCCACACTCATTGAAGTAAGTGTTCGCCTGCGGACGAAAAAGGAAGTAGCCGCATACGATCAGCAGCAGACCGAGCCTAACGATAACCATTGCCCGCATCTCGAAGAAATCCACTTGAAAAAGCACAATGGACGCAAGGACCAACCAGCGACCCCATGGAGAGCGCTTCAGAACAAGAACGCCACCGGCCAACGAGGCCACGGTTCCAGCGATGAAGCAACCTGCTCCTTCGAAACGGTGGAACCAACTGGCGGAAGAGCCGCCGGATTCAGCATAGAACGACCAGATCAACAGGACAAGAAATGACAGCGCGCCAGCTATGATCGACAGCCAGGCGATGATGGTGATGGAGAGCGGGCGTTTCAAGGGCGATCGAAGAGGATCGATATTTCCACCTAACGACGCCATCGAGCGTGGGCCAAGATAGCAGGGGCGGCGGGGAATTCCGCGTGCTTCGCGTGTGCGATCGCAGTGTAAGGCCCGAAGCCGTCCTGAGCAGGATCAAAGGGTCGAGGGATGCGCTCTCATCAGTACATCAGCAGCTGGCCTTGCTAAAGACCCCAACGCCGATCGGGGTCCTACTTGATCAATGCGGACGGATTTCCGCTCACAACCAATCCAGCAGCGAAACACCAAGACCGATGGTGGTCTGCTTATGGTTGTAGTCG
>JANNYL010000674.1:0-6819 GCA_031410075.1 Flavobacteriales bacterium | reverse complement strand
GCAAGAACTCGGTCGTACGAGCAAGCACATTGGCGAATCGGCCCTCACTCAGTGTACTGCCTGCACGCAACATGGCCATGCTCACCATGGCGGTTGTGGCAGGATCACTAGGTGACGCATGTGGATCCATCACATTCTGGCTGGAATGTGTACCCGCCGCGAATCCACCATCCGTGTTCTGCGCCTTTGCCATCCAATCGTACGCGCGGCCTTCAGAAGTCAATACTTCAGCAGATGTTTTCACTACGAAATTCGGGTCGAGACCTTCACCTTCGAATACGGTTTTGAACACGCAGCCCGCAGGCCGCGCTCCAGCGGGCTTCATGCAGCATGCATGTGTAGGTGCTGTATTGAACGAGAAGAGAACAAGCGTGGAAGCCGAAACGATGGCGATCGCGCTGGCAATAACAAAGGACTTTTTCATGGCGTCGTGAGTTGGATTTTTGGATGCATGATGCGATCCGACCCACCCGTACACACGCCTTTGCAAAAGGTTCGATCCGACATCGTGTAGCTATATTTCCGCATGCGCAACGCGATATTCCTGATGCTCGTGATGACTATGTCCCCAGCCTCGTCGCAACGTGTCCTGCACTTTTCGGCCACCTCTGGATTCGATCACGGTACACGTGCGGTCTCGTTCGCCATGTTCACAGACATCGGCAGCGAACTCGGATCAGAGGTGATCAACGACCCACTTGGTGCCACATTCTCGGATCCGATAGCACTTGCGGAATTCGATGTGGTGATCTTCAGCAACACCAGTGGTAACAACATCCTCGATGCGGAGCAACGCGCCAATTTCGAGCAGTGGGTTCAGAGCGGCGGTAGTATTCTAGGTATCCATGCCGCAACCGATACCTATCGACATAGCACCGCCAATGGGAACAACACCGGCACATGGGACTTCTATGCCGAGCTGATCGGGGCCAGCGTGCAAGAGGGTCCGAACCATGTGAACGGTACTCCGCAGTATGCGATGAGCCATATCGGAATACATCCTTCCACAGCTGCTCTTCCAGACCCGTGGGTGAAGAGCGAAGAGTACTACTACTGGGAAGGCGGTTATTTCCGCAACGACAATATTCCCGTGCTGGAAGTGGAACAAACCATCGGCCCGAACGGCCAAGTGAACAGCTACGACGCGCCGAGGCCGATGAGCTGGTACCGCGAGCTGCCTGATGACGGGCGTGCGTTCTACACGGCGCTTGGGCATGCGCCCAGCAACTTCACGGATGACCCACTTTTCCGCCAGCACCTCAAGGATGCCTTGCTCTGGTTGATCGATGCTTCGACCTCGATCAAACCACAGCCAACGCACGATATCGTTCCGATCATTTGGCCGAACCCGGCAGCGAGTCACGTGATAGTGAAATTGCCCTTACCTGGAGCATGCACCATGGACATGCTTGACGCCCAAGGCCGTTCGGTCCTGAAAGCGCGTTTTAAGGATCAGGTCGATATCGACTTGTCCCGCTTTCCTCAAGGACTGTATATACTTCACCTACCAGAACTAAGCAGCTCAACTGTTATGGTGATCGATCGTCCGGATCACAGAACACCTTGACCCATGACAACCGTGGTACTCAAGGGGCTAACATTCAAAGTGCATGAGTGCATGTAAGGCTCAACCGAAGCACAAGCTCCGCCCCTTCCTCATCGCTGCCACGCTTCACCTGCTGCTGATCAGGATATCTGTGGCCCAGGTGCCCCCATATGGGATACCGGAAGTAGACCCCGCTAAGCTCTCACCAAGTAGCCCTTTCGAACTCATCGACTATGGCCGGAACCTTGAAGTAGTGACCGACTCCGGAGGTAGGTACGAGAGCAAGTTCACACTTACTCATTTTCCGGACAGCTTGGTCCGGATCATCGCAGTGTACTGGAATGGGAAGAAACCGTTCAACTACTACTTCGTTGCACGGAACGGCATTTACTACCGGTCCAACAAAAGAGGTCGCCTGCGGCGGAAATGGTATCCGGGATGGGTCGACGAACTTCGTTCAGATCGCCATGACACAACGATGATCGGGGATACCACGCGGATCGTACATACTTCTAATTGGCGCGGTCTCCAAGACAGTACGTACATGCGCACCGATCTCACGTTGGTCCGCGGTCGGTTGATCGGAACGCACCACTTCGAGCCGACTTCATGGGACAGCTATACCAGCTACACCTACGATGGCGACCAGCGAATCCATGTTACCGACAGCGCCAAAGGGCCGTTATCGGAAATCTATTCCGTAGAGTGGAACTACTACGATCTTGAGATGAATGGCGCAGGCCAAGTTATTCGTGTCGATCACCGTCGATCATGGTCATACCGAACCGATGTGATCAGGATCACCACGGAACTCACGTGGAAGAATGGGGTTTGCGTTGAAGAGACCCTAAACTTCGATGGAACGGTGACTAAAGATCGACTACGCTTTCTTCCCTGATGCTATCGGCATGGAACCTAGGACCACAAACCGAGCTAGAAGCTACGCCCTCATCGCCTTTGTGGGCATTGCGCAGATGCGACAATCTCGAAGTGAGAATAACTATCACACCTTCAACACCTAGCGCCCTGCCTTCTTCCGGTCGGTCTCGTCCAATAGGATCTTGCGCATACGCAGGCTCTTCGGAGTTACCTCCAAGTACTCGTCGTCGGTGATGTATTCCATGCACTCTTCCAAGGAGAATTTCACGGCTGGCGCGATGTTCTCCTTGTTGTCTGTGCCGCTCGCGCGCATGTTCGTGAGCTGTTTGCCCTTGAGCACGTTGACCACGAGATCATCCGTTTTCGGATTCTCGCCGATCACTTGGCCACCATACACTTCTTCTCCTGGATCCACGAAGAACCGACCGCGGTCTTGGAGCTTGTTGATGCTGAAAGCGATGGCCGTCCCTGTTCCCTGGCTGATGATGCTGGCTGCGCGACGCACACCCAATTCACCCTTCCAGGGCTCATAGCCTTTGAATCGGTGCGCAATGATCGCTTCCCCTTCCGTAGCTGTTAGTAACGGATTACGCAGGCCAATGATGCCGCGAGCAGGAATGTTGAACTCGATATGAACCCGATCACCCTTCAGCTCAACGCTCAATAATTCACCTTTCCGACGCGAAACCAGATCGATCACCTTGCTGCTGAACGCTTCCGGCACTTGTACTGTCAACACTTCGATAGGCTCGCAGCGCTCGCCTTCGATCTCTTTCATGATCACCTGCGGCTGGCCGAGTTGGAACTCATAGCCCTCGCGGCGCATGGTTTCCACCAGGATACCGATGTGCAGAATACCGCGCCCGAACACGAGCAATTTATCGGGTGAACCGGTCTCCTCCACTTTCATCGCCAGGTTCTTCTCGATCTCTTTGAAGAGACGGTCGCGCAAGTGGCGGCTCGTTACGAACTCACCCTCGCGACCGAAGAATGGCGACGTGTTGATCGTGAAGAGCATGCTCATGGTAGGCTCGTCCACCTTCACGTACGGCAGTGCTTCCGGGTTGTCTATATCAGCAATAGTGTCTCCGATATCGAAGCCTTCGAGGCCCATGACCGCGCAGATCTCGCCACTTGTCAAGTGTTCGGTCTTCACTTTTTCCTTACCCAAGCCTTCGAAGGTCATGAGTTCGGCGATCTTGCCTTTTTTGATCGAACCGTCTCCTTTCACCATGCTGACGTTCTGCCCAGCCTTGATGGTACCACGTGTGATACGACCAACGGCAATACGTCCTTGAAAACTGCTGTAGTCAAGGCTCGTGATGCGCATCTGCAGCGTGCCGTCAACTTTTTTGGGTGCAGGGATATGCTCCAGGATCATGTCGAGCAAATAGCTGACATCTTCTGTTGGCGTTTTCCAATCCGGTCCCATCCAGCCTTGCTTGCTGCTGCCATAGACCACAGGGAAATCCAACTGGTCCTCGTTGGCTTCCAACGTGAACATCAGATCGAACACTTGCTCATGCACTTCCTCAGGTGTACAGTTCGGCTTGTCCACCTTATTGATCACCACGATCGGCTTCAATCCGAGCGCAATGGCTTTGCCGAGCACGAACCGTGTTTGTGGCATCGCTCCTTCGAACGCATCAACCAAGAGCAACACACCATCGGCCATATTCAGAACGCGCTCCACCTCTCCGCCAAAATCACTGTGGCCCGGTGTATCGATCACGTTGATCTTGATGCCTTTGTAGCGAACGCTGACGTTCTTGCTCAGGATGGTAATACCTCGCTCACGCTCCAGATCATTGTTGTCCAACAAGAGTTCGGCGGTTTCCTGGTTCTCTCGGAACAATTGGCACTGGTGAAGAATGCGGTCGACCAATGTCGTTTTGCCATGGTCCACGTGGGCGATGATGGCGATGTTGCGGAGTTCGTTCATGGGAAGGCCCGGCCGGGAATGGCGTATTGTGGTTTGCGTATTGTGCGTTGTCTTCTCGAAAAAGTCCGCGAAGGTAGGCCTTTGCAGAACGCTAAGAAGCGTTGGATCCGATCGCTGCCCTAAGTTCGCGGCCATGAAGCCTTGCTATACCTGCATTCCGCTCGTTTTTATGCTCATCTCCTGTGGAAGTCAAGGAGACACTGAAACTGGAAATGTGGATACTCCGCTCGATGCGGATCTGATGGGAGATGTGCGGGTTACTGCCGTCGATACGATCATTCGGCTGTGTGGCACGGGAAAGCGTTATCGTTTGAGCGGACCGGCTATGGATACTATTGCCGATCGTTACCGCTATGCCGTGAGCCGCAAAGGCAATTGGGCCAAACTCTGGTTCAAGGGCCATTTGGGAACGATCACGTCGGCGAATCACACCGATAGCGTGTTCTTCGCCGTCAACTACCAACATTTGGATGCATCCCTTAATTGCGAACCAGTGCCTGATCCGCGCATTAGCGGTCGTTACAAATTGGAACAGAACGACCCAACGCACCCTCGAAGTATTCTGTTGGACCTGTTCGACGATGGCGTGGTGATCATGTATTCGGACCTGTATGATGGAGCTGGTCCGATCGAAGAAAATGGTCATTGGGGGACCACCGCGGATGATCTGGTGAACATCAAATGGCCCAAGCGCGATCAAACGATGAGTTATCACTGGGATGGTAGCTCACACCTGAACGGCAACAAACTTCCCAACGGAATGGCGCTAAGTCTGCTGAGAACAGGCTCAGCTGATCGTAACCCAAGTGCGTTGGGGCGCGCAACACGCTGGCTCGCTGAGGCCGCCACCGCCAACGGACATCCTTGCAAACCCACTGACATTTCCCCTTCAACGGAATTATCCGAATTGTTCACCACCGAGGCAGCTCGAACCTCCTTGGCCCTTGCCGCGCGCGATACCTTCAACTGGAACGAAGAGGAATTCAAACTGACCTGGACCAACATTTCCAACGTTCAAGAGGTGGTGGACCTCATGCGGGCCCGGATCCATAAATGACGGCCTTCATCGCTCTATCTTCGCCGACCGAAAATCAGGCCCCGTAGTTCAATTGGATAGAATGGCAGATTCCGGTTCTGCTGGTTGGGGGTTCGAATCCCTCCGGGGTCACAACATGAAAAGCGCCTCCAAGAGGCGCTTTTCATGTTTCGGAGCGAAGGCAAGGCATAAATTCGATCAGGATCGATCACTTCCACTGCATGCGTATCGATAAGTTCCTGTGGTGTGTTCGTTTGTTCAAGTCACGGAGCATCGCGACGGAACAATGCGCTGCGGGTCGCGTTCGCATCGGAGAGAAAGAGGTAAAGGCCAGCTTTGTCGTGAAAGCCGGGGATCGCTTCGCTGTAAAACAACCTCCGATCTGGCGCGTGTTCGAAGTGCTTGCGATCCCACCGTCCCGCGTAGGCGCCAAACTCGTTCCTGGATTTGTTGTGGATCGGACGGCTCCTGAAGAAGTGGAGAAACAAGAGCTCGCGCGCAAAGTGCGTGCGGACTATCGCAATCAGGGCGAAGGCAGGCCCACCAAGCGCGAACGCCGGGATATCGATCGGTTTACAGCGGAGTAGATACTTCCCTCCCCTTCAATACGGGTGTGAAGGCTTGGCATCATTTAGGGTTCCTTAACAGCACACCCCTTTCTGCGCCGGGTAGTTTCGCATTCGTCATTCAACAACCCCATGAACGGACAATTACTACTGCGTGCTTCTATTGGGCTCTTCATAGCAACGATGCCTGTTCTCACAACTGCGCAAAAACGTGACGGTGAGCGAAAAGTGCGGATCGATATTACGCGGAACGACAACGGCACAGAAAGCCATGTGACCCGCGAGTTCGATCTGAGCGATGAAAAACAGCTCGCCGATGCGCTCCGCGAACTGGGCGTGATGGATGAATTGAACATCATTGGCGACAATGAGAACCTGGTGCTGGATCTGAGGCGATCACGCGATGGCGGAATGCTCCATGATATGAGCGTTGCACTGAGTATGGCCGATGGAGGCAATCAGGAACTGGAGGCCTACATGGGGGTGTACTATGGTAACTGGAACGAAAGCTGCGATAAGGATGAACGTAAGAAAGGCCCTCCCATCAAGGAAGGTGCTTGCGTTACTGGCGTGGAAAATGATGGTCCTGCTGAGAAAGCCGGTTTGAAGGGCGGGGATGTGATCGTTGCCATGGATGGCAAAGGGATCGGCAGTGGATCCGATCTTGTAGAGGCGATCCGTGACCACAAGCCGGGAGACAAAGCGAAGATCACTTACTACCGCGGGCGTGAAAAGAAAAACGTGGAAGTCACCTTGGCAGGGCGACGTTCGGAATCCAACACGAGTTGGTCATGGAACAGTGATAATGCGCGTGAAGGCGATCTCCTGAAGCTGCAGGGTTTATCGGGCA
>JANNYL010000673.1:0-2484 GCA_031410075.1 Flavobacteriales bacterium | reverse complement strand
TGTTCAATGAACCCGCAAGAACGGAACCACATCATTCAAATCCAAAAGCGGTCTGGAACAACGCGGATCTGGCATTCGCGTACGCACTGATCGAGATGAGGGCCCAGGATGCTTCGCGGCGATTACTTCACTGAACGTGCGGCGATAGCATCATGCACCACTTCCTGGATCCGTGTTCGGATGTTGAGGTCCCCGATCTTCCTGTTATCGGCGCTGGGGTTAACGCGATTGCTCAAGAATATGTAGATGGTCTTATCCAAGGGGTCGGCCCAAATTTGGGTACCCGTGAATCCTGTATGCCCGAAACTCAGATAGCTCACGCATTCACATGTTGGTCCTGGACTGCCAGCGGGTTGAGGCTTGTCCCAACCCAGACCGCGCCGGTTGTCCTTGCTCTTGAGCACCGGCCCTGATCCGGGTTTGCAGAATTGGCAGCTTGTAAAGGAGGCTATCGTCGAGTCGCTCAAATAACGGACGCCTGCATAGGTGCCACCGTTCAATAACATTTGCATCACTACAGCCAGATCGCTCGCATTGCTGAAAAGGCCGGCATGGCCCGCGACACCACCCAACATCGCGGCGCCCTGATCGTGCACATCACCTTGTATCAGGCGCATCCGGAATCCGTGATCATCTTCGGTGGGCATGATCCGCTCGTTCGGGATGTGTTTCCATGGCAGGTATCCGATGGTGGCCAATCCCATGGGTGCGTAAAAAGTCCGCTCAACATAGTCGTCCAAGGTCGTTCCGGAGACTTTCTCCACCAGACGGGCCATCAAGTGGAAATCGAGGTCGCTATAGACATAATCACCTCGTGGGTGAACCGGAGCGGCCATCATCGCCGCCCACAAACTGTCTTTGAACGCGGGCTTCATGTACACACCCTCCGCAACGCGCACGGAATGTTCCGCATCCGCGCTATCGCTGAACACGTCTGCACGCAATTTCCCGTTCGCCACCATCTTCGTGAAGTATGGCACGAAAGGAACGAGCCCTGCTTGATGCGTCAGGATATCGCGTATCACCAATCGGGAATGGATCGGATACTGCGGATCGAGATCGGTGAGGTAGTATCCCAGTGTCTTGTTCAGGTCGATGCGCTTTTCGTCGTAGAGCCTCATCAAAGCAAGTGTGGTACTGGCCACTTTGGTAACACTTGCGAGGTCGTACACATCATCGGTTCGGGTCCCACGTGTGCTGGAGTACGAGGGTCTACCGAATGCCTTGTTCATTAGCACATGGCCGTCATGTGCTACCAGAACTTGGCAACCGGGATAGGCTTTCTTGGCCAACCCTTCTTCCACGATCACGTCGATCGCACGCAGGTCCTCAGTGCTCACGCCATCACCTTCAGGAAATGTGAAGCTAAGCGGCGATGCCGGACCCAAGGGCATTTTGACACCCTGGCCAGCGGTGAAATAGGAGGAAGCTGTGACAGGCAATTTCGCGTTCGCGGAAATGGCACCGAACAATAGTTGGGCGGCGAGGTCTTGGGTATCATCGTTCTCCTCGTAGGCGCACACGATCGAGCCCCAACGCTGGGCACCGTAAGCCTGCACCAATCGGTATGGATTGGCAAAAAGCACAAAGGCCATCTTGTTCTGATCACCGAGCCTGCGCAAGAAATCCAACGTGACCTGAGGGATACCGAATTCCTTCTCGAGCTTGAAGGAGGTACCGTGGACGGAGGCGATCACAAGATCGAATTCCTTCAAGCGGTTCAGCACGGCGTTCGCACTGTCCTTGCTCTGCACTTTGTCCGCACGGAATTCAATGATACGGGCGTAACGGCCAAGGTGCTGTTGGAACGCACAATGCACTGTATCACCGATCACAAGCGAGGCGATACGCAGTTCTTTCACTCTGCGAATTGGCAACACACCATCATTTCGCAACACCGTTAGCGCACCTTGATAAAGCGAACGACGCAGCCATTTGGCCGAAGGGGTGTTCAATTCCTCAGCAATACCAGCGACCTGTATCGGAACAAAGCGGGAGAGGCCAGCCCATTCTTTCGCTCGGAGCAGCTTCAGGCATTTGTGGTCGATCATTTCACGCGGCACGAGGCCACTGTCAACCGCTTGATGAATACGATCGATGGCCTTGATCGGGTTCTGTGGAAAGAGCAACACATCGTTGCCTGCCAACAGAGCGCGCAGTTCGATCTCGCCTGGTTTGTCCGCATTCGCTACGCCCTTCATGTTCAGCGCATCCGTAAAAATGAGGCCCTTGAAACCGAGTTCCTTCTCCAGAAGATCGCTCACAATGGGATGACTGAGCGTACTCGGCATGCCTTTGTTGGTGTCCAGTGCAGGCACCTCCAAGTGGCCGACCATCACGGCGCTCAGGCCCTCAGCCACCATGCGTTCGAACGGATAGAGTTCCAACGAGTCGAGACGCGCACGGGTTTGCGCGATCAATGGCAAACCGAAGTGACTGTCGGAATCCGTGTCACCATGCCCAGGGAAATGCTTGGCCGTGGCG
>JANNYL010000672.1:0-1381 GCA_031410075.1 Flavobacteriales bacterium | reverse complement strand
GATATCGCCATTGAGGATCACTTTCTCCGGAGATACACTGCGCAGATACGCGAGCAATTCGCCGGCACGGCATCCGAATGAGCCCAAGTGCAGATCACTGAGTACCAGTATGTCGACCTTGCGTTTATCCATCTTGGGATGCAAAAGTCAAGACTTCATATTGCTCTATTGTTCCGACAGTGTTAAGTGCTTGGAAATCCCCACAACGGTGTGTTGGTTCCGATCGACCTTTGTGCCATGCAAGTGAAACACACGTTGGTCCTTGGCGCCAGCGAAAACACCGAACGCTACGCGAACAAGGCCGTTCGAAGTCTTTTGGCACATGGGCATTTGGTTACAGCAGTGGGAAAGCGTGTTGGCTCCATCAATGGAACGCCTATCCACATTTCCATTCCTTCTACTGTCGTATTCGATACCGTAACGATGTACCTCGGAGAGCGCAACCAAGTACAATGGGAGCAACACATCCTGGAACTTGCACCCAAGCGGATCATCTTCAATCCGGGAGCGGAGAACCCTGACTTTGCACGCAAAGCTGAAGCACAAGGCATCGAGGTGCTGGAGGCGTGTACGTTGGTGATGCTGGGGACAGGGCAGTACTGAGGTGCGCTTCTTGCGAGAGGCGGCTGCGTTCAGCCTATGCGAAGCTCGGCGAGGATAACCGCGCAAGCCTCCTTTACTTGTCCTTCATCCATCACCAACGGCGGCACGATCCGGAACGCGGTTGGGCAACTAAGGAACCAGAAACCAAGTACGCCTTTTTCCAAGCAACCGAGAACGACGCGCTGAACTCGATCCGCGTCGCCGAGTTCCACGGCCAGCATTAATCCTTTTCCGCGTACTTCCTTGATCTTCGGGTGCACGAGCAATTCCTTGAACAGTTTACCCATGCGTTGCGCGTTCTCGATCATGCCTTCATCGTGCAGTGCGTTCAACGCCGCGAGTCCCGCGACGCACGGCAACGGATGCCCGCCGAAGGTGGTGATATGACCGAGCACCGGATCGTGTGTGAGCAAGTGCATGCGTTCGCGTGAGCTGACGAAGGCGCCCATGGGCATGCCGCCGCCCAAGGCTTTGCCCACTACGAGAATGTCGGGCACTGCGTCGAAGTGCTCGAAGGCGAAGAGTTTGCCTGTACGCCCGAAGCCTGTTTGCACCTCATCGAAAACGAGCAACGCACCAGCGTCATCACAACGCTTGCGCAATGCGGATATCCAAGACTGGTGGGGTATGCGTACGCCCGCGTCACCCTGGATCGGTTCCACCACCACACACGCTGTTCGCTCGGTGATCAGTGCCAGGTCAGCCATCGCCTTATCCACCTGGCCCGCCGATCCGAAGGTGAGATGCTCTGTGTCCGGCAGCAGCGGCAGGTTGCGGT
>JANNYL010000671.1:0-7617 GCA_031410075.1 Flavobacteriales bacterium | reverse complement strand
GGGCATGCAAGCAGCCCGTGGCCCAAAAAACCAGTGCAGTGAGAACCGTGGGTAAGGAGCGCATCAGTGGTGTTGCAGTTTGGTCGTGGCAATGCACCCATCACTGCTTCACGAACATCCCACTCGCCACAGGCAGTTCCTGTTCATCGCGCAACAGCACTTGGTACACGCCATTGCTCAACCCGCGTACATCAACAGGCTCATCTTGCCATGGCATGCGCAGAACAACACGCCCCAATGCGTCTGTAACGGAAAGGAAGCCTTGATGGTGGTTGGCGCAACGCAGGGTGAGAAAATCGTTGGCGGGGTTGGGTTGTAGGGAAAGTTGCACGGTGCGAGACACGTGCTCTTGTACACCAACACTTGGGCTGCACACGGCATCGAAATCGCCACCGTTCCATTTGGCAACACGGTTCATGGGCACTCCATCTATACTTTCGAAACCACCAGCTATATAAAGCGTATCTCGCCAAGTGGTCATGGCGTGCAAACGGGGGTCGCTGCTTACCATGTTCGCACCTGTGCCGCACCAACGGTGCCCATCCCATTGGGCGATGTTCTCGGCAGGTACACCACCAGCATAAAAGAACAGGCCCGCCACGTACAACTTATCGTGCCACCAGAGCATGTCGAACGCGTTGGCAAAGGTCCCTTGGTTCTGCTGATCGAACGTAAGGCCACCGCCCAAGTTGCTCCAGTTCTCCCCATCGTACATGGTAACCAGATTGCCCGGAGACCCCGGACCTTCATAGAAATACCCACACATGTACAGCGTATCGTTGTGGATCAAAAAGTCTTTGATGGGGGCGGGCGTTTCGAAACCCGGCACAGGCTCCCAACTGGTGCCGGTGTAGCGCATAAAGCCACGGGTCTCATCGGTAATATCATCATGCAGCAAACCTGTCAAATACCAAATGCCTTTGAATTTGAAGACGAAGCCGACATAGTCCTCATCGCCCGGCCATGCTTGAAAAGGCTGGAAGGTGTGGAAGTTGGAGCCATCGTACGCGAACACATTGCTCCAATTCAAGCCGCACATGGTTCCTTGATAGCCCGTGAATAGTAAGGTGTCCTCGGTTGGTACATTCATGAATGTCGCAATTCCGTTCATGATGCTTTCATTGCACCCAACACCTTCCCAAGCCATAGTTGTTTCGTTCAAAGCGGCAAAATTGTTTTGCCACAATCCAACTTCATCAATGAAAGAGAAACTCCCATTGGCCAAAAGCCTGCCTTGGTAACGAATGAAATCGTACATCTGTTGGCACACATTTCCATTACAGATCTGAAGTGAATTCGGAAGCGTATCCCAGCTATTGCCGTCCCAGCGCCCCACCCCGTTTATGGTCAAGGTATCGACCCCGTCGATGTACCACTTCGCCGTGCCACCCGCCCACAACCTATCGGCCACAGAGTCGCCGAACAAGCTGTAGATAGAGCCGGGTGTGGCAAAGCGCCCGTGGCCCACAGGTTCCCACTGCTGGGCATGCAAGCAGCCCGTGGCCCAAAAAACCAGTGCAGTGAGAACCGTGGGTAAGGAGCGCATCAGTGGTGTTGCAGTTTGGTTGTGGCTATTTGCCCATCTCGCCCTGTAAAGCGAACAAGGTACACACCGGAAGCGCTATTGCGCAGGTCGATAAGAACACGACCGCCTTGCACAGGGGTTCGCCGCACTTCCCGGCCCACCGCATCCGTAACGCTCAGTTCACCATTCGTGAGGTCTGCCACCAACCATTGGCCAGGCGCATCCAAGGACACCAAATGAAGTGTTCCTGCGGGTAACGGAGCTTCCTGCACGCTTACAAATTGGGGGTCGTCAAAAGAGGTGATAAAGCCATCGTGGGTATAACCCGGCGCATCGAATTCAAAGGAGTTGTCGATGGTGAAGCCATTGAAATATTCGCTGCTGTTGGCGTACCAACCCAACCCGCCGCCAATGTTGTTGTAGATATCCCCATCATACCAATCCAGCGGGCTGTTGGTATCGTATTCTTTCAGCGGGAAGTGGTCCTGGTTACTGCGGGTACCCCCCACAATGTAAAGTTCAGTAGGCGTAGCTGCTGCACCCCAGCACTTATCGGTGCCGCCGCCGCCTATGTAGCTGCTCCAGAACACGCTATTGCTAAGGGAGTGTACACCCATGAACCAACCATCGCGCCACTCGTCGGCACCATCGTTCCCCAGCACGGCTTGGTGGTAGAGCATGGGGTCTTCGGGTGTCAATAATTCTGCTGTACTGGTGGTTTCACCAACAAGGTAGAAATCGCAATCGTTCTGTGCTGCGCAGGTGGTGGTCAATTCAATGTCGTGGATGTATTCTTGGCCACTACCACCAACGAGGGTGCCATATTCCATACTGGGCACACCACCCTCCAGATCGAATTTCAGCAGGAAGCCATCCGAAGTACCGTTCAAGGTATTATCGTGCATGCCGCCACTGCCGGGTAATTGTGCGCCGGTAAGGTTGCTGCTACTGGTGGCACCGGCCACAAGAACGGTTTTGCCAAAAAACGCAATGGAGGTCGCTAGATCTCTTCCGTTACCACCCCAGCGTGTGCAGAAAGCGTTCTGATACGTGTTCAGGTTCAGTTCGGCGAAATAGGAATCGGAGATGTCGCCACCAAAATTTTCTTGGAAGAACCCGGTGAAGCCCGGCGGAGCGTATGTATCCAAGGTATATATGTTAGGGCCCGTACCCGAGGCCGCCACCCCGGTTATGTATGCCTTGCGAACATTGCCCACTTTGCGGAGCATTACATCGTACGCGGCGCACTGGTAGCACTGCGAGCCAAAAGGGGTCTTCCATTCGTATTGGTATTGCGCATTGAACAAAGCGAAGAAGCCACCGCCGTATGCCTTGGTAAAGGCTCCCGTTGGAGTAACGGGGACAAAATCGAAATTGGCATTGTCCGGTACTTGGTACAACTGCCCTACCCAAGCCACACGCCCGTCCAGATCCACATCCACCCCTAAGCCATCGGCACTCCAATACCCATTTTCCCCGGCACCCAAGATAGTGCCCCAGCGGTAGATGCCACGTTCTTGTGAAAATGCGCCGAGGTAGGCGGCGTGGATCATTTCCTGGCTGGTCCATGGCTCATGCGTAGCAAATGCAAATGGACTATTTACACTTGCCATAATCGGAAAATCGGTACACCCTGTGCTACCTGTGAAGAAAACATAGTTCAGGGTGGTATCGCTTCCCTTGTACACGGCCAGATCGAATGCTTCGTCGACCCCGATGTCGTTGAAGAAGGTTGTACCCAAGGTGCCACCGATATAAGTGGCCCACTTGATACGTTTATCCTCATGCCCAAATTTCATCACCACCGATTCGTGCAGGCCCAAGATTGCGCCTTGGAAAGCAGGATATTCCTGGTAACCCGTTCCTACCGGAAAGAAATTATCGGCGGTGTAGCCACAGGTATACACATCGCCATTGGCATCGCTATCAACGGCCACAAGTTCATCGCCTTCGTTGCCGCCGGCGTATGTACTCCAGTTCATATTGCGGGGGTCGGCATTCACAGGTGCCGCTGGTGCGGGCGGTGTACCTATTAGCAGTATTAGGGGCAACGTCTCGTTGTAGGTATCGAAATGGAAGTGTACTACCGACTGGCCTTCTGAAGTGATGTATTCCGGTATCCATGCTACAGGCACTATAGCATTGCCGTTCATTTGGTAAGCGATCGCTTCGCGCATGGCGATCCAACGGCCACGCACATACATGCGCAAGGAGCCGAACACATCCACTTTCAAACTGTCTTGTCCTTCAAAGCCCAATTGCAGGTTCGCCGGGTTGCTGCCGGGCCTGAAGATGAAGGCCAACTTGGGCCCGAACTGCCCGTGCAAAAGGCGCATTTCAACACTGTCGTTCACCTCTGGGTACACTACGCTGTGGAAAGAGTGAACCCCTTCGTAGCTCTCGGTGCCTTTGTAATAGTTCGCGATACCCGGCGCCAGGTCCAAGCCGTAAGGTTTGCTTTCGAGAGCCGTTTCCCCGACCACGCGCATACCGATCTTGAAGAGGGTGTCGGCAGTTGCCGCAATGGTATCGGGGCTGCCCCATGTGAAGAAATATCGCTTTGCTCACCACAGTAGGTGGTAGTGGCGAAACCTCTTGAACGAAAGCCTAGGCCAGCTTCTGTGTCGCCATAGCCGTTGCGGAATTGGCCCGCATTTTCTTCGTAGGTCACGCTGCCTTTGTTCATGTCGCCGCTGGGGTCTACGAGGGCGAATTGGGCTTGGGCAACAAGGCTTATGGCTGCTGCCACGCATAAGGAAAAGAATAGCCGAATGTTCATGTGGTTGTGGATGGATGAAGTTACCGGTGTGCGCCGCCGGTAGCGAAGTGACCTATCGTTGGTTTAAGCCTTCGGGGTAAGCAAGTATGTTGCATGAACTGAAGGCATATCAAAGGACTGCTATCTCTGTTGCTCCTGAAATACCCAGAAGAGGGTATTTTGAGGAACGGTATGACAGAGCTGGTACATCGTTTCTGACCGATCCACTGACGTTGATCCGTGTTGCGCACGTGCGACCCGCAGCTAACTTCCGCCCTTGTCCGCCATCGTGTACTTGCGCTAGCGGTCCCCAACCCGACTTCCATGAAGCGTTTACTATTTCTCACTTCCCTGCTGGTCGCTGCGGTGGTGATCATTGGTTCGCAGAAAAAGCATTCCGTCGTTTCGATCGCATCAGTTCCAGCGGCCCCTATGGGTCCCGGTGATCAAGAGGGGCGCAATGCACTGAAAGCATGGGATCTGGAACGCATGCGCGATCCTGCCACCGGCCGGATCCCGGATGACATCCGCAGCAAAGAGCTCGCTTTCGCACGCCATCTGCCTACACGCGCTGTAGCGAAGAGTTTGAATTGGGTCCAACAAGGGCCGATCAATCGCGGTGGGCGCACGCGTGCTTTCCGGGTGGATGCTACCGACTCGAACGTGTTGATCGCGGGTTCGGCCACTGGAGGTATCTGGCGGAGCATCGATCAAGGTGTTTCTTGGACGAAGACATCGGCGCCACTGGAGATCCAGAACACGAGTTGCTTGGGGCAGGACATCCGCGCTGGACACACGCAAACGTGGTATTGCGGAACGGGTGAGAACTACGGTGTGGTGAGCGGCACCAGTTTCGAAGCATTGCTGCCCGGTGATGGCATTTTCAAAAGCACTGATGGTGGCCTCAGCTGGAGCCGGTTGCCAAGCACGGTCAGCAATGATCCGCAGGTCTTCGATCGCAAGGGCGCGTTCAAACACGTGAACAGCATCGTGGTGGATCCACTTCGCATGGACAGCGACATCGTGGTGGCCGCGATCTTCGATGGCATTGTGCGCAGCAATGATGGTGGCGCTACGTGGAGCACGGTGCTCGGGCTTGATACGAGTATCACAGCTACGAGCCTTTACACGGAAGTGCGTGTTAGCAGCACAGGGGTCTATTACGCGGCGATCGGCAATGGCGCTTCGTATCGGGGCATCTATCGCAGCTCGGATGGGTTGACCTGGGCCAATATCGGCGTGGGTGTATATCCCGCTGCCGCCGAGCGAACGGTGATCGCCATCGACCCCAATGATGAGAACAGGGTGTGGTTCTTCTGCGAATCGCCGAACGTGGGCACGCGTGAGCACAGCTTGTTCAAGTACAGTTACCTCAGTGGTGATGGGACTGGAACAGGAGGCTCTTGGAGCAATCGCAGCGCCAACCTTCCCAACGGAACGTGTACGGGCTTCTACAATTTCGATTTCGGGTACATCAATACACAAACGAGCTACGACATGTGCATCGCTGTGCATCCTACGGACAGCAACATCGTGTACATCGGTGGCACCAGCGTCTACCGCAGCACCGATGGTTGGACACAACCAGAAACCTACAAATGGGTTGGTGGATACCAATGCGATGTGGACGATCCGAAGAACTACGTGTGGCCCAACCACCACCCCGATCAGCATTGGTTGGAATTCCCGAACGGGGACGCAACGAAGCTGTACAGCGCGAACGATGGCGGCGTACACGTCACTTTGAACCCGCTCGCTGACAGTATTCCGTGGACTGTGTTGAACACGGGTTACTACACCTCGCAGTTCTATACCGTGGCCATCGAGGAAGGCAATTCCACCAGCCAGTTCATTGTAGGTGGTATGCAGGACAATGGCAGTTATCTGTGTACGAATACGGACCCACTGCAACCGTGGGCCAATGTGCTTGGAGGCGATGGTTCGTACTGCGCGATACCAGAAGGCCGCGACTTCATGCTGATGAGTTTGCAGCAGGGCAAATTGTTCAAATTGGCCGTGGATGATGCGGGCACTGTTTCAGCGTTCGAACGCATCGATCCCGATATCGCCAGTCCGTCCTACAATTTCATCAACCAGTACGTTCTGGATCCTGTATCCAATAACAAGGTCTACTGGTGCCATGCGAGCAAGTTGTATCGCAACAATGACGTGGCGGGCATTCCGCTCACCGGCAACTATTACGACCCGAATCCCACGAACTGGGAGCAGATCACCGAGGTTCTTGGCGCGCAACGCCTATGCGCCCTGGACATCAGTTTGGCCCAACCCACCACCTTGTTCTATGGTACCACCAACGGCCGTGTGTACCGCGTGGACAGCCTGGATACGAATCCCGACCGTTCGCTGTTGGGGAGTACGGAGTTCCCCTCCGCCAGTTATGTGAGCTGCGTTGCACCCAACGATTACAACGCGGCAGAGTGGTTGGTCACCTTCAGCAATTACGAAGTGCGAAGCGTGTTCCTTACCTCCGATAGTGGCGCGACCTGGACGAGTGTTAGCGGCAATATCGAACAGAACCCCGATGGCAGCGGCAATGGCCCCGCGGTCTACTGGGCCATGATCTATCCAACCTATGATGGAGCGAACAATCGTTACTTCATTGGCACCAGCACGGGCCTCTACAGTACCGCTGTACTCGATGGTGATAATACGATCTGGGAGCAGGAAGACCCCACGGGTATTGGCAATGTGCCCATCAACATGATCACCTCGCGCGGCAGTGACGGGCTTATTGTTGTGGGAACGCATGGATCAGGTGTGTTCACCAGTCATCTCCCAGCCGCACCCATCGGTGTGGCGGAAGTCGTAGGGAATCTCGCGGTTGGTAACGCCTGGCCGAACCCCGCGAGCGATGTCGTGAACATCGATCTCTATTTGCGCGATGCATCACCAGTGGAAGTCAGCGTGTATGATCTGAACGGTCGCCGTGTGTTCCAACGCTCGCTCGGTAAACAGGCCAGTGGCAACTCCCGCTTCACTTGGAATTTGCACGGTGCGAACGGTGCCAGGATACCGCAAGGGACCTACCTCATGCAAGCAACTGCAGGCTCGGTTTCTCGCACAACGAAATTGGTGGTGAGATAGGGGCCTTTGATCATGTGGTCATGTGGACATATGCTCATGCGCCCCGTGCGACGTAACTGTTGTTGTGCTCAGGAGCAACAACACTGGCCGCTTTCGAACGGCTTGCGGGTCGCGGAACATACGTTGGCCGCGTGGACATGCCAGAGCGTACCTGTCTTGTCCTGAAATAGGTTGACACAAACCAACCCTTCAAGATGGGACTCTCAAAAGAATTCAAAGTGTACAACAG